>JAFYWD010000250.1 GCA_017558205.1 Lachnospiraceae bacterium
GGGTGATTTTTCCATTGAATTATGTGGTGGTACCCATGTAAGCAATACAGGAGTAATCGGAAGCTTTAAAATTCTTTCCGAAAACGGTGTGGCGGCAGGTGTGCGCCGTATTGAAGCTATTACAGGAAAAGGGGTAACAGCATACTACAAGGAAATGGAAGCGGGCTTGGAAAAAGCAGCATCATTATTAAAAACAACTCCTGCAAAGGTAAGTGAGAAGATTGAACAGCTGCAGGCAGAGTTAAAATCACTTTCTTCTGAAAATGAATCCATGAAATCCAAGCTGGCTAAGGATGCCTTAGGAGATGTTATGGATCAGGTGAATGAAGTAAAAGGAGTAAAGCTTTTGGCAACCTCCGTAGCCGGTGTGGATATGAATGGTCTGAGAGAACTGGGAGACCAGCTGAAGGAAAAATTACAGGAGGGTGTTGTAGTACTGGCATCTGACTGTGACGGCAAGGTAAATCTGATGGCTATGGCTACCCAGGAGGCTATGAATAAGGGGGCTCATGCAGGAAATCTGATTAAAGGAATTGCAGCTCTTGTTGGCGGTGGCGGCGGTGGTCGACCTAATATGGCACAGGCAGGTGGTAAAAATCCTGCAGGAATCGGAGAGGCTATTGCTAAGGTTGCAGAAGTTTTAGAAGAACAGCTGTAATGGAGCAGATGCTTGATATTTCCTGAATGGATACAAAAAATTACTTTCAATTGGAAGAAATTGGGAAAAATATAAAAAATATTAAAAAAGTAGTTGACGAAAGTACATTTTTTGATATAATATGATTTGTGCATGGTTATACATGTAAATAAACCCAAATCAGTCATGTTGCTAGGAAGGGACTGAAGGGAGGTTAGGGTGTAAGATGTCAAACGTAATCGTAAAAGAAAACGAAACTTTAGATAGTGCTTTACGTCGTTTCAAAAGAAGTTGCGCAAAGGCTGGAATTCAGCAGGAAATTCGTAAAAGAGAACATTACGAAAAGCCAAGCGTAAGACGTAAGAAAAAATCTGAAGCAGCAAGAAAACGTAAATATAACTAGTCAAATGTAAATCCCTGATAGATTGTCAGGGATTTTATTTGTATATGGAAAATATAAAAGTGAGGCAGGGAGTAGCTGATGGTAATAGTAGTTCAAATCTTTCTCCTGATGATATTGACAGGTTTGACGATTATGCTGGTGGATGGAAACAGATTTCATACGGTTTCCTATGAAGTAGAAAGTGTTAAATTACAGAAAAGTCATTGTTTTGTGGTAATCGCTGATTTGCATAATAAAACCTATGGAAAAAATCATGAGAAATTATTAAAAAGAATAGAGAAGGAAGAACCGGAGGGGATTTTGATTGCCGGAGATGTTTTGACCGCCAAGCCCGGCTATCCCTTAGAGTCGGCCATAGAGCTGATCAGACAGCTGGCAGAACGATATCCGGTGTATTATGGGATGGGTAATCATGAAACAAGACTTTTTTTGTATCCGGAAGTATATGGAGATATGGGGAAGCGGTATGAGAATCAGCTTTCATGCTTTGGAGTCTCCCTGTTGAAAAATAAAACTATTCAACTGGAAGACAATTTGATGGTAACCGGTCTTGAGCTGGAAAGAAGGTTCTATCAGAGATTTAGAAAAACTCCCATGGAGGAGGAATATTTAGAGAATACCCTAGGGAAGAAGGAGAAAGAAAAGTTTCAGATTTTACTGGCTCATAATCCGGATTATTTTCCGGAGTACAGTCTCTGGGGGGCTGATTTGGTATTATCAGGTCATGTTCACGGCGGGATGGTTCGTATTCCCTTTTTGGGAGGAATTGTATCTCCCGCTTTTCGATTTTTTCCCCGCTATGATGGCGGTAAATTTAAGGAAAATAACAGCTATATGATTTTAAGCAGAGGGCTGGGAATGCATACCATCCCCATACGTATTTTTAATCCCGGGGAGCTGGTGGTTGTTCATCTTAAGCCCATGGGCGAATAGATGTTTTGTATTGCAAAACAGAGGGAAAGTCTGTAAAATACCTAAGGAACAAAAAATGCAATGATAAGCAGGGTGGTAATTCATGGCGTTAGCAGTAAAGCTTGAGGTTTTTGAAGGTCCTTTGGATCTTCTTCTTCATTTGATAGATAAAAATAAAGTGGATATTTATGATATTCCCATTGTAGAAATTACGGAGCAGTATCTGGAGTATATCAAAGAATTGGAAAAATCGGATATGAATGTGATGAGCGAATTTCTTTTGATGGCAGCCACACTTCTCGATATTAAATGTAAGATGCTGTTGCCAAAAGAAGTGGGAGAGGATGGAGAAGAGGAAGATCCCAGAGCTGAGCTGGTACAAAAGCTTTTAGAATATAAAATGTATAAATACATGTCCTTTGAATTAAAGGATAGACAGCTGGATGCGGAAAAAAATTATTATAAAAAGCCAACTCTTCCTGAAGAGGTTCTGGCCTACCAGCCACCCATTGATATGGAGGAATTATTTCAGGGAATTAATCTGCAAAAGCTTCATGAAATTTTTCAGGCTACCTTAAAGCGCAGGGAGGACAAGATAGACCCTATCCGAAGTCAGTTTGGAAAAATTGAGAAGGATGAGATTAATATGGATGAGAAGCTGGCCTTTATTCAGAATTACATCAGAAGTCACAGGCAATTCAGCTTCAGAAAGCTTTTGGAAAAAAGCAATAACAAAATGGAGATAGTAATTACCTTTTTGACGATTTTAGAAATGATGAAGCTGGGACAGATTACGATTGTTCAGGAAAATTTATTTGACGATATTATGATTACTTCCAATGAGCTGGTAGCTTTGGGATAAAAAGAGGTGTATTTATGGAAAAAGCACAACAGGAGGCCATACTGGAGGCTGTTCTATTTACCATGGGAGAATCTGTGGAGCTGGGAAAGCTGGCAGACTTAATTGAAGATACGAAAAGTAATACTAAGAAGCTGATTTATGAACTGAAGGAAAGATTGGATGAGAAGAATCATGGGATTACCATTATGGAATTGGAAGATTCTTATCAGATGTGTACTAAAAGTGAAATGTATGAGTATCTGATTAAAATTGCAAAAAGTCCCAGAAAATACGTTTTGACAGATAGTGTGCTGGAAACTCTGTCTATCATAGCATATAAGCAGCCGGTAACCAGAGTAGAGATTGAAAAGGTAAGAGGAGTTAACTGTGATCATGCCATCAATCGTCTGATTGAGTTTAATCTGGTAACAGAGCTGGGAAGACTGGATGCCCCCGGAAGACCGCTGCTATTCGGGACTACGGAAGAATTTTTGAGAAGATTTGGAATTAACTCTTTAGATTCCCTGCCGGAGATGAATCCTATGCAGGTGGAGGAATTTAAACAACAGGCACTGCAGGAAGTAGAACTTCAGCTGGGGGTATAACAATGTTTCGTTTATTTCGTTTTTTAAAAGGCTATGAAAAGGAAAGTATACTTGGTCCTTTATTTAAATTTTTTGAAGCCACGCTGGAGCTGTTTGTGCCCCTGGCGGTGGCTTCTTTAATTGATGTAGGGATAGGAGAGAATGATTTTGCTCATAGTATGAAAATGTTTTTTGTTCTTTGCCTATTGGGAATTGTAGGTTTAGTCTTTTCGCTTACAGCTCAATACTATGCGGCGAAGGCAGCAGTAGGCTTTGTGAAAAAAATTAAGCAGGCTTTATTTTCCCACATGGGAACCCTTTCCTACGGAGAAATTGATCAATTGACTACCTCCACCATGATTACCGCCATGACGAGCGATATGAATCAGATTCAGTCAGGAATGAATATGGCGCTTCGTTTATTGCTTCGTTCGCCTTTTGTGGTAGGAGGAGCCTTTCTTATGACATGGCTGATAGATCCTCAGGTGGCAAAAATCTTCGGCCTGACAATTTTAGGCTTAATCCTGGTGGTGTTTGGGATAATTTTCTTTACGGTACCCTTATATAAAAGTGTCCAGGAAAAGCTGGGGAAGGTGCTGGCTGCCACAAGAGAAAATCTGAGGGGAGTCCGGGTAGTAAGAGCCTTTGGAATGGAAAAGGAGGAAATCAAAAGCTTTGTCCAAAAACAGGAGGAGCTGACAAAAACCCAGAAGTTTGTGGGAAATATTTCAGGTCTGTTAAATCCTCTTTCCTATACAGTAATCAATATTGGTGTGGTTTTATTAATTCATAAAGGGGCCTTAAGGGTAGAATACGGTGTGTTAACCCAGGGAGCTGTTGTAGCCTTGTATAATTATATGGCACAGATATTGGAAGAGCTGGTAAAGCTGGCTAATACCATTATTCTTTTAACAAAAATGATTGCCAGCGGAAATCGTGTACAGTCAGTTTTTGAGAGAACATCGTCTCAAAGCTTTCCGGAACTTACGGAGGAAGGAAAAGAGGAAGGAAAGGAATACTTAGCCTTTCATCAGGTAAGCTTAACTTACCCGAAAGCCATGGAAGCCTCTCTTAAGGATATTAGCTTTACTGCAAAAAAGGGAGATGTCATTGGTGTTATAGGGTCCACCGGAAGTGGAAAAACCTCTTTGATTAATATGCTTTCCCGTTTTTATGACCCGGATTCGGGAGAGATTTATCTGGAGGGAAGAAGGCTGGAACAATACAGTAAAAAGGAATTACGTGATAAGGTGGCATTAGTACCTCAAAAATCTGTATTATTTTCAGGAACAATAGCTGAAAATCTTAGATTTGCCAATGAAGGGGCAACCGAGGAAGAAATGTGGAGGGCATTGGAAATAGCCCAGGCGAAAGAAATTGTAGAAAAAAAAGAAGGAAAGCTTCAGGCCGGGGTAAGTCAGAAAGGAAGTAATTTTTCCGGAGGTCAAAGACAGCGATTATGCATCGCAAGGGCTCTGGTAAAAAAAGCAGATATTTTAATTTTAGATGACAGCTTCTCTGCCTTAGATTATGCTACGGATCTGGCACTTAGAAAGGCATTGAAGGAAATGGAGGAGAAGCCTCTGATGCTTTTGGTCTCCCAAAGAACTACTTCCATAAAAGAGGCAGATAAAATTCTGGTGTTAGAGGAAGGAGAGCTGGTAGGAGCAGGAACCCATGAGCAGCTATTACAGGAGTGTAAAATTTATCAGGAAATTCATGCCTCTCAGTTTAAAAAGGAGGTAGAAAAGGAATGAAAGCTCAGGAAATTTCAAAAAAAGAAATTTTAAAAAAGGTCTGGACTTATATTAAAAGCTATCAGTTACTGGTAATCTTTTCTGCCATTCTGGCTTTGGCGGTAGCAGTTCTCAGTCTGTATCTGCCTATTTTAGTGGGAGAGGGAATTGATAAGATAGTAGCGCCCGGGCAGGTGGATTTTTCCGGACTTAGAAGAATTCTTAATATTATTGTGGTAGTAACTGTTCTTACATCCTTGTTACAGTGGTGGATGAACAGGATAAATTATAAAATCACCTATCACGTAGTCGGCGATATCAGGAAGGACGTATTTTTACACCTGCAAAAGCTTCCTCTTAAGTATATGGATGGACATCAGGTGGGAGATATTGTCAGTCGGGTAATTGCTGATGCTGATCAGTTTGCCGATGGCCTGCTTTTGGGAATCAGTCAGCTGTTTTCCGGCTGTGTAACGATTTTAGGAACCTTGCTTTTTATGCTTTTTCTGGATCCTTTTATTGCGGTTGTAGTAGTACTTCTGACCCCTCTTTCCTTATTGGTAGCCAAATATATAGCACAAAATACTTATCATTTATTTCGGGAGCAGTCGGTATTAAAAGGAGAGCAGACTGCCTACATTGAAGAAATGGTTGGAAATTTAAAGCTGGTTCAGGCTTTTTCCTCAGAAGAAAGAATTTGTGAAGCTTTTGATGAAAAAAACAGTCAGTTGGAAGGATGCTCCCTGAAAGCAGTCTTTTTTTCCTCTTTAACAAATCCCTGTACCAGGTTTGTAAATAGTGTAGTATATGCTGCAGTAGCCTTATGCGGTGCCTTTGTGGCATTAAAGGGAGGAATTACCATTGGAGGACTTTCCAGCTTTTTAAGCTATGCCAAGCAATACACCAAGCCCTTTAATGAAATTTCGGGAGTGATTACGGAATTACAAAGCTCTCTGGCCTGTGCCGGAAGAATCTTTCAATTGCTGGAGGAAAAAGAACAGGAGCCGGATCCGCAGGATAGTGTGGTCTTAAAGGAGGCGGAAGGTCTGGTAGAATTCAGTAATGTCAGCTTTTCCTATGAACCGGAACAAAAGCTGATTCAGAACCTTAATCTAAAGGTGATTCCCGGACAGAAAATTGCCATTGTAGGTCCTACCGGATGTGGGAAAACGACCCTGATCAATTTATTGATGAGATTTTATGAGGTGACAAAGGGAGAAATTAAGGTAGATCATAAAGAAATACGAAAAATTACCAGAGAGAGCCTTAGAAAAAATTACGGTATGGTATTACAGGAAACATGGCTGAAGGAGGGAACTGTGGCAGAAAATATTGCCATGGGAAGACCTACGGCATCAAGAGAGGAAATTGAAGCTGCTGCAAAGGCTTCTTATTGCCATGGCTTTATTAAAAGACTTCCCCAGGGCTATGATACCTATCTTACAGAGGATGGAGGGAATCTGTCCCAGGGACAAAAGCAGCTTCTTTGCATTGCCAGGATTATGTTAACTCTGCCGCCTATGCTGATTCTTGATGAAGCTACCTCCTCTATTGATACAAGAACGGAAATAAAGATACAGGAGGCCTTTGGTAAGTTGATGGAAGGCAGAGTCAGCTTTATTGTAGCCCACAGGTTATCTACCATACGGGATGCTGATTTAATTCTGGTGATGAAGGAAGGAAATATTGTAGAGCAGGGAGATCATGACAGTCTGTTAAAAAAGAAGGGCTTTTACTACAGCCTGTATTACAGTGATTAAAGCAGTTATTTTATTTAAATAAAAACAGAATAGGATAAATACTAATATCATAAAATAGGACTAAAAGAGAATGAAGAAAATGATGAAAAAGAGATTTTTTGTAATTCTGTGTTTTTTAGTCCTGTTTTTTTTCGCCTCTATACGAAGCAGAGCAGAAGAAGTAGGAGAGCTTCATGCTCTCAGTGCAGTTTTAATGGATGCAGAAAGCGGAAGAATTCTGTATGAAAAAAATGGAAATGAATTTCGGGCCAATGCAAGTACAACGAAAATTTTAACCTGTATACTGGCATTGGAGATGGGAGAGGCCAAAGATCTGGTAGAAGTTTCGGAATATGCCCAGTCGATGCCTGATGTACAGCTGAATATAAAAGAAGGAGAAACGTACTATCTACAGGATCTTTTATATTCTTTAATGCTGGAATCTCATAATGATACGGCTGTTGCAATTGCAGAGCATCTGGCAGGAAGCTGTGAAAACTTTTCAAAAATAATGAATAAGAAAGCAAAAGAAATTGGGTGTGAAAACACTTATTTTATTACACCCAATGGTTTGGATGCAGTACTGGGAGAAAATACACACGGTACTACAGCGGCAGATTTGGGAAGACTGATGAGATACTGTATTTATGACTCACCGAAAAAGGAAGAATTTTTAAGGATTACACAAGCCAGGGAATATTGTTTTACGGATATGGAGGGAAAAAGGAAATTCAGTTGTCATAATCATAATTCCTTCTTTAATCTTATGGAAGGTGTGCTTACGGGAAAAACGGGCTTTACCAATAAGGCTGGATATTGCTATGTGGGAGCGCTAAAAGAAGGGGAAAGAACCTACATAGCAGTAGTATTGGGAAGCGGATGGCCGGGAAATAAAAATTATAAATGGCAGGACTGTCAAAAATTGATGAAATATGGGATGGAAAATTATCAAAGGTATGATTTGGGTAAAATAACACCGGCAACGAAGGAAATGGAGAGTATTGTAGTAGAAGGGGGGCAGAATCAAAAAGGGGAATATCAAACGACAGTTCCCATGGAGGCGGAAAAGACAGAAATGGGGATTCTGATGAAGGAGGAAGAAGGTATACGGGTAAAATTAGAAAAAGAAAAAGTGAAGGCACCTGTAAGTAAGGGAGAGGTAGTAGGTAAAATCACCTATTGGATAGAAAATACAAAGATAGCAGAGAGGAAATTGTATCTAAAAGAAAAGGTAGAGGAGATTAATTACAGATGGTGTCTGTCAATTTTAATGAAAAGAATATTTTCTTGAAAAGTTTTTATTTGTACTGGAAAAAATAGTAAAATATAGTATAATAAAACATAATAATATCATCTAGTAATATAATTAAGAAGGTTATGGGAATAGTTATGGTTGGCAAAAGATTAAGAAGGGGATTTCTTTTGTTTGTTTTTATTTTTTTATTCCTCTCCTATCCAAGTTACGCCGGGGGGCAAAAAGTAATAACGGTAGGCTGGTATGAAAAAGAGGGCTATTTTGAAAGAGACAAGGACGGAAATCTTCATGGTTTTGGTGTTGATTATTTAAATGCTATTGCGGAGTATACGGGATGGAAATATGAATTTAAGAAAGGGACAAAACGTCAGTGTATGACCTGGTTAGAGTCAGGGGCTATTGATCTTTTGTCTCCTGTTGGTGTTCATAAAGAGTTGAAAAATGCTTTTTTTGCCAGAGAAGTTATTGGGGAAGATTACGGTTATCTTTATAAATCCTCCGATAATTTCAATATCGGTTATGAGAAAGTAGAACATTTTAAGGAAATGACAGTGGGGATGGAAGGTGAAAGTGGTTTACAGGAGAACCTGGAACGATATTGTGAAGAAAAAGGGATTACCTTTTATACCACCACTTCTTATGAGTCCACAGATGAAATGATTAAGGATATGGCAGCCGGTAAGCTGGATGCAGTTCTTCTCGATTCCTACACTAATATCAGTAATGTAAAGGTAATCGGAAGATTTTCCAACGGAAGAGTAACCTTTGCTACCTCTGATGAATATATCCTGAAAGATTTAAATTATGCCATGGAAAATATTAAACTGAACAATCCGGGCTTTTCAGAGGATCTTAGAAAGCTTTATTTTGAAGAAGGTTCTCACAATAATTTGGAATATTTATCTGAAGAAAAGAGATTTTTGGATAATAACCACAGCTTTAATATTGTTCTTTCCGGACAGCAGTACCCTGTCAGCTATCCAAGTGATGACGGAAAAGGTTATCAGGGAATTGCACCGGAGGTATTAAAAAAGATTCAGTATTATACGGATTTTGAATTTAATATTGAATATGTGGATTATGTGGATCAGGGAATGAAAAAACTGATATCCTCTGAAGTTGATATTCTGGGTGGAATTATTTTGGGCAGCCAGAATACCAATACCACAGGAATGATGCTGATTAATGGAAACAGGGCTTCTTATACTGTACCTTATTATCAAGTTAATCTGGCAATTGTTGGAAGAAAAAATACAGATATGAATGCAGGTCTAAAGGTAGCAGTACCTGCTTATTTCCATGGAGGAACAGAAATCTTAAAGGAGATTTACCCTAACTACACCTTTATTTCTTATCCGGGAGATGAAGAATGCTTTGATGGGATTTTAAACCAGGAGGTTGATGTAGCAGTTCAGACGGACCTTAAGATTAATGAATTAACAGTTTATGATAAATATAAGGAAATTCAGAATCTAAAATATATTCCGGGGAATTATTCCGCCGCTTTTTTGGTTCAGAGTGATAATGAAATGTTAATTTCCGTATTAAATAAGGCAATTAACAGTATTTCGTCGGCAGCCTTATCTACTATCGTTAACAACAATATACAGCACTTTGCAGTTGAACAGATGACCTTTCAGGAAATCTGGGAAGAGTATAAAAGCTATATTATCCTGATATTTATTGCGACTATTGCTACCTTCGCTTCCATTACGGGGTATGCCAAGTATAAGCAGGAGGAGAAGAATAAAGAGAAGGCCTATCGAGACAGTGTTGCAAAAATCAGCAGCTTGGAAAAATTCCGAATTGATGTGTGCCCCCTGTTAAGAAGGGATGAAAAAACTAAGTATTACATGATTGCAGCCGATATTGATAAATTTAAGGTTATTAATGACTTATATGGTTATGATCAGGGGGATATGACAATTGCCTATGTGGCATCAGTGATGAAGAATAATCTGGGGCCGGAAGATTTTATTGCCCGAAGTGTGGCAGATAATTTCCTGATTATGAAAAAGGCTGACAGTCCGGAAGAAATTGAGCAGTACCTGTCCGGAGTATTTAGAACTATTGATATTGCAATTTCTGAAAGAGATATTCATTTCCATATGATTATCAAGGCCGGTATCTATAAGGTAAGGGCAGAAGATGATGAGATTTCCAGTTTAATAGATAAGGCCAATATGGCTAAAAATGATATGGGAAGATATCATCAGAGCAGCTATAATTTCTATTCGGAGGAAATGCGTCAGAAGAATCTGGAGGCAAAGAAAATTGAAAATGAAATGGAAGAAGCGCTGAAAAATTCTGAGTTTTGTATTTACCTGCAGCCTCAGATAGATCTGGTTACCAAAAAGGTTGTTAGTGCAGAGGCCCTGGTACGTTGGTTCCATCCTAAAAACGGAGTAATCCCCCCGGGAAAATTTATACCTATCTTTGAAAATAATGGTTTTGTTGTACAGTTGGATTTATTTGTATGGGAAGAAGCCATAAAAACCTTAGTAAAATGGAGAGAAAATAACCAGATCATGGTACCCATTGCGATTAATTTATCCAGAATTGATGTAGGAAAAGAGGGAATGGTGGATAAGTTAATTGCCTTAATGGAAAAATATCAGCTGGAAACGGAATGGATAAAAACAGAGCTTACGGAAAGTGCCTGTTTAGAAAATGATGATGTTGTAATGAAGCGTATGAACCAGTTGAAGGATTATGGCTTCAGAATAGCAGTAGATGATTTTGGAAGCGGTTATTCCTCCCTTCATCTGTTAAAGAAAATGCCTATTGATATTCTGAAAATTGATAAAAGCTTTCTTGATTTTGAGGAAGATATTCCCTTAAATGATGAGATTGTAATGCGTGACGTTGTGGATATGGGAAAACATCTGAATCTTCAGATTATTGTTGAAGGGGTAGAAACTATTGAACAAAGTGACTTCCTGGAAGCCATCGGCTGCGATATTGCACAGGGATATTTTTATGGCAAACCTATGCCGGTAGAAGAATTTGAAAAGCTTTTACTGGAAGATTATAAGGAGGAGGGAAAATAGTATGGTAAAAAAATATCTATTAGCTTTCCTTTGTCTTATGGTAGTATCTTCTTTATGGGGCTGTCAGAGGGAGACAAAAAAAACTGAAGTTGAATCGGAAGTGACTGAAACACAGATCATAGAAGATAGTTCAAAACAAATGCTGGTAGCGGTGAACGTAGATAACAGTACCAGTACACTGCCATTTGCTTCCGTATTAATGAATCGCAGTCAGTTTTGGGGAGGATTGGTTTTTCAGGGACTTTTAATTTCGGAAGAAAGTATCAATAATGTTCAGTTGGATTTATGTCAGGAATATAATGTGGCTCCCAACGGAAAAACGTATATTTTTGTCTTAAAGGAAGAACTTTACTGGCATGACGGAGAGCCGCTGACAACAAAAGATGTTTTGTGGAGTATAGAGACCTGCCTATCAAGTCAGGAAGTAAATGGCTTCATAAAAAAAGGCTTGCAGACGATTATCGGTGCTAAAGAATTTGAAGCAGGAGTAGTTGATTATATTGAAGGAATCGAAATTACTGATAAAGAGATTATTATAAAGCTGGAAGAGATTAACAGTGATTTCCTTGCAACCATAGCTCAGGTTCCTGTTTTGCCAAAGCACTGCTTTGAAGATAGTGAAAACAGAGATATCAGTCAGAGTTCTTTTTGGCAGATGCCGGTGGGAAGCGGTCCCTACAAGGTTGTAAAGAATATAGATAATAAAGATGCGTTATTGGTAATTAATGAACTTTATTCCGGGAAAAAACCTAAAATTCAACAGATCCGATATAAGGTACTGGAAAATCCGGGGGTTGATGATTTTGATTTTACTATTACCTCCGATCCGGATGTAATTACCTGGTATAAAGTGAATTCTTCTTATGAAGTCATCCGTACCAATAACCTGTATTATCGATATTTGTTCCTAAATGTAGATGGTAAGGATAAGAATAACAAAGGCAATTTTGATGATGCCAGAGTACGACAGGCACTGGTGTTGGGACTGGACAGAGAAAAGATTATTAATGAAATTTATGGTGGTGTGGCATTGAATATTGACTGCGGAATTCCAAGTACTGATTCCTGGTATGTAAGGAAAGATGTGGAAAAAACAGCATACCGACCGCAGAAGGCAAAGCAATTATTGGAGGAAGCCGGTTTTGATTTCGATAGTACACTTGTTCTTACCAGATATCATGAGGATGAAAGATCTGTAAAATTGTTGGAGTCAGTTGCTGAGGACTGGAGAGAACTGGGAATTCAGGTGGAAATGCAGCCCATTACCAATAAGGAAACAAATAAATTATGGGTAGATACCGATTGGTATGATGTAGGGTTAAAGAATCTGGCAGCAGTAGATTATGATGAATGGTATTTTGAATATGCCAGTGATAATCAGATGTGGTCTGTGGTCTTAAATAACAGAACAGAATTTGATGATTTGATTCTTCAGCTGTCGAATGCTAAATGGGTACATGAAAGAGAACGCTTGTATGAAGAAATTCAAAAATTGGAAATCGAGCATTCCTTTAAAATACCACTGGCTATTTTGCCTCAATATATTATTTATAATAAAGACAGATTATCTATACCGGATATCAGTTTCCCCAATCTTTGGTATTATTTTGATGTCAGCATTTCCCAGTGGGAAATTATTAAATAAATACAGTTTAAAAAAGTGATAGAGGAAGAAAAAGTGAAAATTTTTTTCTTTTATCACTTTTTTTGTTGAAAAATTAACTTATTCATCTTTCTATTTTAATATAGGTGTGTTATACTGTGAGGGAATGCGATAAAGGGAGAAATTCCATCGCAATAAAGTTTATCTTTTAATTTATATAAATGGAGGGCTTGAAGATGAGCAATACTACACTTGCGGGTCAAAGAATCGTTTCTTTACTCGATGAGAACAGTTTCGTTGAAATTGGTGCACGTATCACTGCAAGAGCAACAGATTTCAATTTGAAACAAACAGAAACTCCTTCTGATGGTGTTATTACCGGATATGGAGTAATTGATGGTAATCTTGTGTATGTTTATAGTCAGGATGCTTCTGTATTAGGCGGAAGTATGGGTGAGATGCATGCCAAGAAAATTGCCAACCTCTATGATCTGGCGATGAAAACAGGGGCACCTGTTATTGGGTTAATTGACTCTGCCGGATTAAGACTTCAGGAAGCAACAGATGCATTAAATGCCTTTGGAGAAGTTTATTTTAAACAGACCATGGCCTCAGGAGTAATTCCCCAGATTACAGCAGTATTTGGTAGTTGTGGTGGTGGATTAGCATTGATTCCCGGATTAACTGACTTTACATTTATGGAAGGGAAAAAAGCAAAGTTATTTGTAAATTCCCCTAATGCGCTGGAAGGTAATGAAATTTCTAAATGTGACTCTTCTTCTGCAGCATTCCAAAGTGAAAAAGCAGGAATTGTAGATGTAGTAGCTGAAGAAGCTGAGATTTTTGCCCAGATCAGAGAACTGGTATCTATGTTGCCTTCTAACAATGAAGATGACCAGTCTTATGTTGAATGTACTGATGATTTGAACAGAAGCAGTGACATTGCCGGTTGCGTAGGAGATACAGGCATTGCATTAAGTCTGATTGCTGATGATAATTATTTCTTTGAAACAAAGAGAAACTTTGCCAAAGAGATGGTTACAGGATTTATCCGCTTAAACGGAGCAACTGTAGGTGTTGTAGCTAATCGTTCTGAAGTATATAATGCAGACGGTGAAGTAAGTGAAAAATTTGAACCTGTATTAACTGTAAAAGGTTGTAAGAAAGCAGCAGACTTTGTAAATTTCTGTGATGCTTTTGAAATTCCTGTATTAACCTTGACTAACGTAAAGGGATTTGAAGCTACTATGTGTTCTGAAAAGAATATTGCTAAGGCAGCTGCTTCCCTTACTTATGCTTTTGCCAATGCAACAGTACCTAAGGTAAATGTAGTAATCGGAAAAGCCTTTGGCAGTGCCTATGTTACAATGAATTCCAAGGCTCTGGGAGCAGATATGGTATTTGCCTGGGATACAGCACAAATCGGAACCATGGATGCCAAGCTGGCAGCTAAGATTATCTGCAACGGACAGGGAGCAGACAAGATTGATGCCTGTGCCAAGGAATATGAAGAATTACAGAATAATGTGGAAAGTGCAGCTAAGAGAGGATATGTAGATACCATTATTTCAGCAGAAGACACCAGAAAATATGTAATTGGTGCTTTTGAAATGTTATTTACAAAAAGAGAAAATCGTCCTGCAAAAAAACATGGTACCGTATAGAAAGGAAGATACTTAATATGAAAAAATTGTTATTAGTATTAGGTATGATCACCTGTATGCTAGGTCTTACTGCCTGTGCTGCTGCTAAGGAGCCGGTTGAGGATTACGGAATCACGGAAGATATGGCAGCTCAGTATGCCTCCGGCTTAATTGGTTCCATGAATGAAATCGTTTTAACAGGTCAGGAAGCACAGTATGCCTCTGATGAAGTGATTACCAGTGCATTAGAGAATTATAAAACAGCATTGGCAGATATGGGTGATTATCAGTCAGTTTTAGAGACTACAGTTACATATAATAAGGACATTGTTATTAATACAGTGGTTCAGGGAAGCTTACGTCAGGCAAATGTAGAAATTATGCTGGATGCCGAAGCACTTGTTCCCATCAGTATCAGTACTAACGTAATCTATTCCTTTGGAGAAATGATGACAAAAGCAGCACTGAATACCTTAATGGGAATGGGAACTGTATTCGTTGTTTTGATTATTATCATTATATTAATTTCTTCCTTCTCGTTAATTAATAAAATGCAGAAAAAAGAAGAAGTTAAACAGCCTGCACCAAAGCCTGCACCTGCACCTGTAGTAGAAGCAGTACCTGCTGAGCAGGATTTGAGTGGTGATCTGGAGCTGGTGGCAGTGATTGCAGCAGCTATTGCAGCTTATGAAGGAAAAGCATCTGCAGATGGCTATGTGGTTAGAAGCTTAAGAAAAAGATAAGCATTAAAAAGAAGTTAGTAAAAGTAAGTAATTCTATAGAAAGCATCCATAGGAGGAGAATAAAAATGAAGAGTTATACAATTACCGTTAATGGAAACGTATATGATGTAGTAGTAGAAGAGGGGACAGGAGCACCTGTTGCAGCTGCAGCCCCTAAGGCAGCACCTGTTGCCCCTAAGGCAGCACCCGTTGCAGCCCCTAAAGCAGCTCCCGCAGCCCCTAAGGCAGCAGGTGGTGCAGGAAGCATCCGTGTAGAAGCAGGTGCAGCCGGTAAAGTATTTAAGATTGAAGCTCCCGTAGGAACAGCAGTAAAACGCGGAGATGCTGTTGTAATTATTGAGGCTATGAAGATGGAAATTCCTGTAGTTGCTCCAGAAGACGGAACAGTGGCCAGCATTGATGTGGCAGTAGGAGATGCAGTAGAAGCAGGCGGATTACTGGCAACCTTAAATTAAGCGGTCACAACTTTATATCCATAGGAGGACAACGTAAATGGAATATGTAACTAGTACTTTAACCAACCTAGTGCATCAGACAGCGTTTTTCAATCTGACCGTTGGAAACTATATTATGATTGCAGTAGCTTGTGTTTTCCTTTATCTGGCGATTAGGAAAGAGTATGAGCCCTTGCTGTTACTTCCCATCGCCTTCGGTATGCTGCTGGTAAACATTTATCCGGATATTATGATCAGTCCGGAGGAAGCATCAAATGGTGTCGGCGGTTTACTTTATTACTTTTATTTATTAGATGAGTGGGCAATTTTACCCTCCCTGATTTTCATGGGAGTAGGTGCCATGACAGACTTCGGTCCCCTGATTGCAAATCCTAAAAGCTTTTTATTAGGAGCAGCAGCACAGTTTGGTATTTTTATTGCTTACTTTGGAGCTATTGCTTTAGGCTTTAATGATAAAGCAGCAGCAGCAATCTCTATTATCGGTGGAGCAGACGGCCCAACCTCTATTTTCCTGGCAGGAAAATTAGGACAAACCTCTTTATTAGGACCTATTGCGGTGGCAGCTTATTCTTATATGTCACTGGTACCTATTATCCAGCCGCCGGTAATGAAATTATTAACTACGGAAAAAGAACGTAAGATTAAGATGGAACAGCTTCGTCCCGTATCTAAGCTGGAAAAGATTCTTTTCCCTGTTATTGTTACTATTGTTGTTTGCTTAATCCTTCCTACAACAGCTCCCTTGGTAGGTATGCTGATGTTAGGAAATCTCTTTAAAGAATCAGGAGTTGTTAGACAGTTAACAGAAACTGCTTCCAATGCCATGATGTATATTGTAGTTATTTTACTGGGTACCTCTGTTGGTGCTACTACCAGTGCAGAGGCCTTCCTGAATATGAGTACTATTAAGATTGTAGTATTAGGTCTTATCGCCTTCGTATTCGGTACAGCTGCCGGAGTATTGTTTGGTAAGCTGATGTGTGTTGTAACAAAAGGAAAGGTTAATCCGTTAATCGGATCTGCCGGAGTATCGGCAGTACCTATGGCAGCCAGAGTTTCCCAGAAGGTTGGAGCAGAAGCTGATCCTACCAACTTCCTGTTAATGCATGCTATGGGACCTAACGTAGCCGGAGTTATCGGTACTGCAGTAGCAGCCGGAACCTTTATGGCTATTTTCGGAGTATTTTAAAAAGTGGACAGCCGGGAATTTCCGGCTGATGGAATTAAGATAAGGAGAATTGGAAATGTCAGAAATTGTAAAGAAACCAATTGGTATTACAGAAACTATTTTACGTGATGCTCACCAGTCCCTGATCGCTACAAGAATGCCTACTGATTTAATGTTACCTATCCTGGATAAGATGGATAAGGTAGGATATCATTCTGTAGAGTGCTGGGGTGGAGCTACCTTTGATGCCTCTCTTCGTTTCTTAAAGGAAGATCCCTGGGATCGTTTAAGAAAAATCAGAGATGGCCTTAAAAATACAAAAACTCAGATGTTATTCAGAGGACAGAATATTTTAGGATATCGTCCTTACGCAGATGACGTGGTACATAACTTTGTACAGAAATCTGTGGCAAACGGAATTGATATTATCCGTATTTTTGACTGTTTAAATGATCTTCGTAATTTACAGGCAGCAGTAGATGCTACCAATAACATTAAGAAAACAGAAGGAAGAGGTCATGCTCAGATTGCTCTTTCTTATACCTTAGGAGATGCTTATACACTGGATTACTGGACAAAGATGGCGAAACAGATTGAAGAAATGGGTGCTGATTCCATTTGTATCAAGGATATGGCCGGTTTATTAGTTCCTTATAAGGCAACAGAGCTGATTTCAGCTATGAAGAGTGTAACAAAGCTTCCTATCCAGTTACATACCCACTATACCTCAGGTGTGGCAAGTATGACATATTTAAAGGCTGTAGAAGCAGGAGTAGACGTAATCGATTGTGCAATGTCTCCTTTCGCATTAGGAACAAGCCAGCCTGCCACAGAGGTTATGGCAGAAACCTTCAAGGGAACACCTTATGACCCAGGATTTGATCAGAATTTACTTGCTGAAATTGCAGACTATTTCAGACCTTACAGAGATGAATGTCTTGCTAACGGCTTATTAAATCCTAAGGTAATGGGAGTTGATATTAAGACACTTCTTTACCAGGTACCCGGCGGAATGTTATCCAACATGGTTAGCCAGTTAAAGGAGCAGAATGCGGAAGATCGTTACTATGATGTATTAAAGGAAATTCCTGAAGTACGTAAGGATCTTGGTGAGCCTCCGTTGGTAACACCTTCTTCCCAGATTGTTGGTACACAGGCTGTATTTAACGTACTTATGGGTGAAAGATATAAAATGGCGACCAAGGAAACTAAGGCAGTTCTTCGTGGAGAATATGGTCAGACAGTTAAACCTATGAGTCAGGAAGTTATTGACAAGGTTATTCCGGGAGAAAAGAGAATTACCTGTCGTCCTGCTGACTTAATTGAAAATGAAATGGATAAATTAGAAGCAGAGATGAAAGAGTGGAAGCAGCAGGATGAAGATATTTTATCCTATGCATTATTCCCTCAGGTAGCTACTGATTTCTTCAAATATCGTCAGGCACAGCAGGAAAAAGTAGATATGACACAGGCTGATACAGCTAACAATGCTTATCCTGTTTAATTCAATAGTAATTATGTAACCGGCTTTTGTGGGTTAAGGCTATATGAGAATATAGCCTGCCTGCAAAAGCCGGTTTTATTAATAAATGGAAAAATCAGAAGAAGTGTAACAGTTCTTTCCTGACCAATCACATTGCTGATTGGTCAGGGAAGAAAGAGTAAAAATACGAAGAACTTGACATAACAAGGGAAAAAGGGTTAAAAATAAAGAGGGAAAAAAGGGGAATAATAAAAAAATATAAAAGCCAAATAGTATCAGATTATAAGAAGGTTAGATACAGGAGGAAAAACTATGGATATCATTGAGCTGATAGATGAGCGTTATCTTAAGATGAGTAAGAGTCATAAAAAAATTGCAGAGTTTATTAAGGCTCATTATGATCAGGCAGTATTTATGACTGCTGCAAAAATTGGGGAGATTTTAGAGATTAGTGAATCGACTGTAGTAAGGTTTGCCTCCGGCTTAGGCTTTGACGGATATCCTGATTTTCAAAAGCATCTGGCAGAGTGGGTAAAGGATAAATTAAATACCGTTTCTAAGATGGGAGCAAAATATGGGAAGAGCTCTCAGTCTGAAATATTGACGTCGGTATTAAGGGCTGATATGGAGAAAATAGGAGATACCCTGGAAACAGTGGATAGTGCTGCTTTTGAAGCGGCAGTTGATGCAATTATAGAGGCAAAGACAGTATATATTGTAGGAATCAGAACATGTGAACCACTGGCTGATTTTTTAAGCTTTTATCTCAATATGGTAAGAGGAAATGTGATACAGGTAAGAACTACCAGTGCCAGTGAGGTTTTTGAACAAATGATCAGAATAGATGAAAATGATGCATTAATTGGTATCAGCTTTCCCAGATATTCCATGAGAACATTAAAAGCTATGGAATTTGCCAATGACAGAAATGCTAAGGTGATTGCAATTACTGATTCAGTGCATTCTCCCATGAATTTATATTCCTCCTGTAATCTGTTTGCAAGAAGTGACATGGTATCTATTGTAGATTCCCTGGTAGCACCCTTAAGCCTGATTAATGCTTTGGTGGTGGCACTATGTATGAAATGTCCGAAAGAGGTAAAACAGAATTTAACCCACTTGGAGCAGGCATGGAATAATTATCAGGTATATCTGAATGATGAAATTAATTTTATTGATCAGGCACCGGTATTACATTATCCTTTAACAGAGGCAGGTGAAAGATAAAAGTGAGAACAGAAGAAATTGTTGTAGTAGGTGCAGGAGCAGCCGGAATGATGGCCGCCATTGAAGCGGCAGCACGGGGATGTCAGGTTTTGCTTTTAGACCGAAATGAAAAAGCAGGAAAAAAAGTCTTTATTACAGGAAAAGGAAGATGCAATGTTACCAATGCCTGTGATACTTCAGACTTATTTTCGAATATTATAAGTAATGAAAAGTTTTTATATAGTGCCATTTATCAATTTGATAATCATCAGGTAATGGATTTTTTTGAGAAAGAAGGCTGCCCTCTTAAGGTAGAAAGAGGAAGCCGTGTTTTCCCCGTTTCTGATCATTCCTCTGATGTCATAAAGGTTCTTTTGATGAAAATGAATTCTTTGGGAGTGAAAATCAGATACCATGCATTAGTAGAAGATTTAATAATAGATGAAAATCAAACTATCAGGGGAGTAGTTTTAGAAAAGGGGGAAAGGATTTTTGCAGATAAGGTAATTCTTGCCACCGGTGGTTTGTCCTATTCACCTACCGGATCTGATGGTAAAATGTTATATATTTTAGAAAAGCATGGCCACAAAATTGTAGAGCCTAAGCCTGCGCTGGTTCCTTTTGAAATTAAGGAGGATTTAGGAAGCAGACTGCAGGGACTGGCTTTGAAAAATGTAGTGCTTACCGTTAAGGATGGAAAGAAGGAGCTTTTTAAGGGAATGGGGGAAATGTTGTTTACCCATTTTGGAATTAGTGGTCCTTTAGTCTTAAGTGCCAGCAGTTATTATGTAAAAAAAGCTTATAAAAAAGAGGTAACAGCTATTCTTGATTTAAAGCCGGCTCTTGATGAAGAACAGTTGGATAAAAGAATATTGAGGGATTTTGAAGAAAATAAAAATCGTCTCTTTAAAAATTCTTTGGATAAATTACTTCCTGCCAAATTAATTCCGGTAATTATTGACTACAGTGGTATTCACCCGGAAAAGAAAATTAATGAGATAGTAAGAGAAGAAAGAAAAAGACTGGTCCAGCTTTTAAAGCATTTGGAGATGAATATTACAGGTACCAGAAGCTTCAGAGAAGCCATCATTACTCAGGGAGGGGTTTCAGTTAAGGAGGTCAATCCCTCCACGATGGAATCAAAAAAAATACAGGGATTATATCTTGCCGGCGAAATGCTGGATATTGATGCGGTAACCGGAGGCTATAACATACAGCTGGCCTGGTCTACCGGACATTTAGCAGGAGAGAGTGCTGCTCTTAAAGTAAAACAACAGAAATTTTAAAAAAGAAAGGAGCAGGTGGTAACACAGGTTACTACCGGGAATGATATTATGGGATATAGTATAGCTATTGATGGTCCTGCCGGTGCAGGCAAAAGTACCATAGCAAAGGAAATTGCAAGAAAGCTGGGTTTTATATATGTGGATACAGGTGCCATGTATCGTGCTATGGCATTATTTTTTTTAAGAAGGAATATTGGAGAAAATGATATTTTGCGAATTGAACAGGAATGTAAGGAAGCTAAAATTACCATAGAATATCATAATGGGGAGCAGGTAGTTTTGCTGGATGGAGAAAATGTAAATGGCTTAATCCGTAATGAGCAGGTGGGAAATATGGCCTCTGCCACCAGTATTAATGAAGAGGTAAGAAAAAAGCTGGTATCCCTTCAGCAGGAATTGGCTGCTTCTGCCTGCGTTGTAATGGATGGAAGAGATATTGGAACCTGTGTACTTCCTAAGGCTGATGTAAAGATTTATTTAACGGCAGACAGCAGGGTAAGGGCAGAGAGAAGATATTTGGAGCTGCAGCAAAAAGGTGTTGCCTGTGATCTGGATACCATTGAGGAGGATATAAAGGAAAGAGATTACCGGGACATGAACCGAAAGATAAGTCCTCTGAAACAGGCACAGGATGCTGTTTTAATTGACAGTTCTAAAATGACACCTGCACAGGTAATAGATACTATTTTATTATTGGTGGAAAAAACAGGTTTTAAATAAGTAACAGAAAGTGGTGAAATATGGAAGTAGTAAGAGCTGAAAGTGCCGGTTTTTGCTTTGGTGTGGAAAAGGCCATGGAAAAAGCTTATGAACAAATAGAGAAAAAAGAAGAAAAGAAGATTTATTCCTTTGGGCCCCTGATACATAATGATCAGGTAGTAAAAGAATTAGGGGAGAAGGGAATTACGGTACTGGGATCAGAAGAGGAATTAAAACAGCTGAAGGAGGGAACAGTAATCATAAGATCCCACGGTGTCAGCAGAGATATTTATCATATATTGGAAGAGCGTGGAGTTGAATGTGTGGATGCCACCTGTCCCTTTGTAAAGAGAATCCATAAGATTGTGGAAAGAGAAAGCAGTCAGGGAAAGCAGATTATCATTATCGGAAATGATGGTCATCCGGAAGTAGAAGGGATAAAAGGATGGTGTCAGGGAAGAGTCAGCGTCATTGAAAAGAAGGAGGATGCAGAAAATTTCACTTTAGAAGAAGGGGAAAAAATTTGCATTGTATCACAAACGACATTTAATTACAATAAATTTCAAGAATTGGTTGAAATTTTTAAGAAAAAGGGTTATGATATTAGTGTTGTGAATACTATATGTAATGCAACAGAGGAACGTCAGACAGCAGCCAGGGAGCTTGCAGCCCGGGCGGATGCCATGATTGTGATAGGCGGAACCCATAGTTCCAACACTCGTAAGCTTTACGAGATATGTAAAAGTGAGTGTGAGAATACTTACTTTATACAGACACTAGATGACTTGGATTTAGATCTTCCTAAATCTGTCCGACTGGTGGGAATAACTGCAGGGGCATCAACCCCAAATAATATTATTGAGGAGGTTCAAAATTATGTCAGAATTAACTTTTGAACAAATGTTAGAAGAATCATGCAAAACAATCCATTCGGGAGAGGTAGTTGAAGGTACTGTTATCGATGTGAAACCGGACGAAATTATCATCAACATAGGCTATAAAGCAGATGGTATCCTTACCAGAAGCGAATATACTAATGAGCCCGGTGTAGATTTAACCACCGTTGTTAAACCCGGGGATTCCATGGAAGTTAAGGTATTAAAGGTTAACGATGGAGAAGGTCAGGTACTTCTTACTTATAAGAGACTGGCAGCAGAAAAAGGTAATAAGAGAATCGAAGAAGCATTTAATAACCAGGAAGTATTAAAAGCTACAGTAGCACAGGTATTAGATGGTGGTTTAAGTGTAGTAGTGGAAGAGGTAAGAATTTTCATTCCTGCCAGCCTTGTATCAGATACATTTGAAAAAGATCTGACCAAATATGCAGGTCAGGAAATCGAATTCATGATTACTGAGTATAATCCTAAGAGAAGAAGATATATTGGTAACCGTAAGGTATTAGTAGCAGCTAAAAAAGAAGAGCTTCAGAAAGAATTATTTGCAAGAATTGCAGAAGGTGATGTAGTAGAAGGTACAGTTAAGAATGTAACTGATTTTGGTGCATTTATTGACTTAGGCGGTGCTGACGGTCTCCTTCATATTTCTGAAATGTCTTGGGGAAGAGTAGAAAATCCTAAGAAGGTATTTAAGGTAGGTGATACCTTGAATGTACTCGTAAAAGAAATTTCCGGAACCAAGATTGCACTCAGTTTAAAATTTGCAGATGCTAATCCTTGGAAGGATGCTGCTGAAAAATATGCAGTTGGAAATGTTGTAACAGGTAAAGTTGCCAGAATGACAGATTTTGGTGCATTTATTGAGTTAGAAGCCGGAGTAGATGCGTTGCTTCATGTATCACAGATTTCTAAGGATCATGTAGAAAAGCCTGCTGATGCCTTAAAAGTAGGAGATGAAGTTACAGCAAAGGTTGTTGACTTTAATGAAGAAGACAAAAAGATCAGCCTTAGTGTAAAAGCACTGTTGGCTCCTGAAGTAGAGGAAAAAGAAGAGGATACAGAAGAAGTAGTTTCTGTTGATATCGATTCTGTAATTGCCGAACAGGAATAGTTGTTGATTTTAAGGGCCGATGAAATCGGCCCTTTTTTGTCACAAGGAAGCTATAAGAACGGTATTTTATTTTTGGGTAAACAAATAAAGGATAGGGTGATGAAGTATGGCAGCTTATGATTATGCATATTTAAAAAAAGAAGTATTTGCTTTAACCAAGATTGATCTGAATGCTTATAAAGAAGCTCAGATGAAAAGAAGAATCGATGCCTTAATTGCAAAATATAAGGTAAAAGGTTATGATAATTTTGTGAAGGAGCTTAAGACAAATAAAGATATTTTTGAGGCCTTTGTAAATTATCTTACCATTAATGTTTCAGAGTTTTATCGGAATCCGGACCAGTGGAAGGTATTGGATAAGGAAGTAATTCCCGATTTAATAAAAAAATTTGGTAAGAATCTGAAAATTTGGAGTGCGGCCTGTTCTACGGGAGATGAACCATATTCTCTGGTAATGGCTTTATCAGAACATTTGCCGTTAAGTAATATTAAAATCATTGCGACGGATATTGATAAGCAGGTACTGGCTAAGGCAAAGGTAGGACTATACAATGAAAAAAGTATAGCTTCCGTTCCGGATAAGTTTAAGAAAAAGTATTTTAAACAGGTGGGAGGCTCTTATCAGATAGCAGATGAAATTAAATCCAGAGTAGAATTTAAGGAAAGTAATCTTTTAAAGGATGCTTACCCTACCGGCTGTCATTTAATTGTTTGCCGAAATGTTTTGATATATTTTACGGAAGAAGCCAAGGATGAGGTATTCCGTAAATTTAATAAGTCCTTAGCAAAGGAAGGAGTACTTTTTATCGGAAGTACAGAACAAATTATGAATTATAAGGAAATGGGATACGGAAGACTGAATTCCTTTTTCTATGTTGCAGAATAAAAAAAACTGTCGGAAACAAAAGGCATATAGCCTAAGCTTCCGATAGTTTTTATTTTTTTGAACAGATTAAATGAAAGATTTAATGTGCTTTTCCCAACATTTGAAGAATGTGGGAGGCATAAAGGGAAAAAGCTTCCCGATTGGTTTTAAATTCCTCTGTTAATTCAAAAAATAATAAAGAGCTTTTATGTTCTCTCTTAAAGAAGGGGGAAAACAGATAATCCCACTGTGGAAGATAGGAAGAATATTTTCGTGTATAACAGGTAGCTGCGGTAGCAGGCTTACGATGAGCCTTATCTACAAAACCTGCCACAGATTTATGCATGGCAATATCCTCAGTAGGTAAATAATAGTAATCCTTGTAATTGTCATAAAAATATTTTAATTCTTCGGTATACACCGGAATTCTGATAGCACCGGTATCCTGTCCTAAGGTGACGTAACAGTCATTGGCGTGATAGGAAACAGGAATGGGAACAGGGGAATATAGCTTAATCCGAAGAATGAGCTCCTGTTGTTTTTTCCCGTTTAAATCTATATATGAATTAGATTGAACCTTAGTGGTACGGATAGTCTGATTAAACAAATCACCGTAAGCAAGGATAGGAAGAATTTGGAGCATACCCTTTAAATCATCCTTATTATGTAACAACAAAAGTTGTTCCTTTGTCTTGCTCCTGTCCTGTAGATAATCGCGGTAAATGGAAATCAATTCTCCCCCGGTATAAAGATCATCACGTTCTATTTTTAAAAACTGTTCAATGGATTTTTGTTTACAATTAGGGAGAGAAAGAAAATGTTTCCACAGAGAAACTCTTTTATAAAGATCTATTCCCCGATAAGTATCAAAATTTTCATTTAAATAATATTTTTTGCAACGTTCCAGAATAAAGGGAAGGTCAAAGCTGTTTCCATTAAAATGAAGCAGTATATCGTAAGGCTTTAAAAAAGAAAAAAAAGCGGCAAGAACTTCCTTTTCATCCTCCGGGGAATCAGCAAACCACTGAATCATATGCCAGATCCCACTTTTACAGTAGCAGCCTCCGATCAGATAGATTTCTGAGTTTTTGGGAGAAAATCCGGTGGTTTCAATATCCAGAAAGAACATAGAGGAAGGGTCTCCCAGCTTTGTAAGATCATATTCAATTTTAAAATGATTAAGTTCATAGTGTATCGTTTTCATAACTGATATCTTACCATACTTTATAAAATATCAGTAGTATTTTTTGTCTAAAAAGTGTATATTTATAATAAAGCTTTTAGACAAAATAGGAAAAAAGAAAGGCAGGATATACAAATGACACGATCAACTTTTGTGGGCGGAATCCATCCTTATGAGGGAAAAGAGCTGTCAAAGGATAAGCCTATTCAGGATATTCTACCTAAGAATGATTTGGTGTATCCCTTATCACAGCATATAGGAGCACCTGCAGTTCCCTTGGTAAAACCGGGGGATAAGGTTTTAGTAGGTCAAAAAATTGCAGAGGCAGGAGGCTTTGTTTCAGCCTGTATTTGTTCCGCCGTTTCCGGTACTGTGAAGGCTATTGAACAAAGGAGAGTAGTAACAGGTGATATGGTCTCAAGTATTGTAATTGAAAATGACCATCAATATGAAGAAAAAGAAATAGAAAAGCCCCGGCCCCTGGAAGACTTGTCAAGAGAGGAAATTATTACATATATCAAGGAAGCCGGAATTGTGGGAATGGGTGGTGCCGGTTTTCCTACCCATGTAAAGCTATCGGTAAAGGAGCCTGAAAAGATTGAGTATGTAATTGTAAATTGTGCAGAATGTGAACCCTATCTGACTTCAGATTACAGAAGGATGGTAGAAGAACCTGATAAAATTATTCAGGGATTACAGGTGGTACTTTCTCTTTTTCCCAATGCTAAGGGTATTTTAGCTATTGAAGATAATAAACAGGATTGTATAGAACTTTTTAAAGAAAAAACGGTAGATGAGCCAAGAATATTAGTTAAAAAACTAAAAACAAAGTATCCTCAGGGAGCAGAACGCTCCTTGATTTATGCTGTTACTAAAAGAAAGCTGGATTCCACAAGGCTTCCGGCAGACGTGGGCTGTGTGGTAAATAATGCAGATACGATTGTTGCTGTTTGCCAGGCGGTTATTCATGGAAGACCTCTTATGGAACGTATAGTTACCATTACCGGAGATGCTATTAAAGAACCGGGAAATTTTCGGGTTAAAATCGGAACTAATTATAGTGAGCTGATAGAAGCTGCCGGTGGATTTAAGAGTGAACCTGAAAAAATTATTTCAGGAGGTCCCATGATGGGATTTGGTATATTTGAGACTGATCTTCCTACTACCAAAACAGCCTCTGCCCTTGTTTGTCTGACCAGGGATGAGGTATCGTTATTGGAGCCTACAGCCTGTATCAATTGTGGCAGATGTCTGGAGGTATGTCCTGCCAGATTAATGCCAAATAAGCTATCAGATTTTTCTGCCAAACATAAAGAAGAAGAGTTTCTGAATTATTACGGGATGGAATGTGTGGAGTGTGGCTGCTGTAGTTATGTATGTCCGGCCAAACGTTATCTGGCACAAAATATTAAATCCATGAGAAAGCTTATGCTGGGAAAGAAAAAGAAATAGGAGAGTTCTATGAATACAATAAGAAAAGTTTCCTCAACACCTCATGTCAGAGGAAAGGTAACAACAAATCATTTAATGCTGGCAGTAGTTACGGCACTTCTTCCTGCCTGCGGCTATGGTATTTATAATTTTGGAAACAGAGCTCTGTGGATTATTTTAATCACGGTAGCTTCTGCTGTTTTAACGGAGCTTTTTTATGAGCTTCTATGTAAGCGCCCTGTAACAATAGGAGATTTTTCAGCAGTAGTAACAGGGCTTCTGCTTGCTTTGAATTTACCTGTTTCTGTTCCCTGGTGGATTTGTGTGGTGGGAGGCATATTTGCAATTTTAGTGGTGAAAATGTTATTTGGAGGTTTGGGACAGAATTTTATGAATCCAGCCTTCGGAGCAAGATGTTTCTTATTAATTTCCTTCACCTCACTTATGACTAATTTTGAATGCGATGCCTATACCGGTCCTACACCCTTGGCTTTGTTAAAAAGCGGAGAGACTGCCAATGTGTATGATATGATCCTGGGAAGATGTAACGGAACAATAGGGGAAACCTCTATGATTGCAATTATCCTGGGAGCCTGTTTCTTACTTTTATTGGGAGTAATTGATTTAAGAGTTCCTGGATCTTATATTGTAAGCTTTGTAATACTTTTAGGTATGTTTGGTCCTGCCGGCTTTGATTTCAATTATATTGTAGCGCATTTAGCCGGTGGAGGCATGATGCTTGGAGCATTCTTTATGGCCACAGATTACGTAACCCGCCCGGTAACTGTAAATGGGCAGTACGTTTACGGAATGATACTGGGACTGTTAACCTTTTTCTTCAGGATATACGGAAGTAGTGCTGAAGGAGTTTCTTATGCCATTATCATCGGAAATCTTTTGGTTCCTCTGATTGAAAAGATCACCAGACCAAGAGCCTTCGGTATAAGGAGGAAAATGTAATGAAAAAAATGTGGAAGGATACCGGAATTTTATTTTTAATTACTTTGGTAAGTGGATTGCTTTTGGGAGTAGTTTATGACGTGACAAAGGAACCTATTGCCTATCAAAAGGAATTAAAAACTACAAAGGCTTATCAGGAGGTATTTCCGGATGCTGCAACTTTTGAAATGTTGGAGCTGTCCATGCCGGAAACACAGGGGGCAGCCAATACGGTTACCATTAATAGTACCAGCTATGCCAGGGATGAATCGGGAAATTTGTTGGGCTATGTTATGGATATTACCAGTCATGAGGGCTATAACGGGGATATTCGCTTTTCCATGGGAATCAGAATAGATGGAACCATTAATGGAATTTCTTTATTATCCATAGCAGAGACTCCGGGGCTGGGAATGAAGGCAGAGGATGTATTAAAGCCTCAGTTTACGGGGAAAAATGCAGGTAGCTTTGTGTTAATAAAAACCGGGGCGGTAACATCAGATGAAATTGACGCTATCAGTGGCGCAACTATTACCAGCAGCGCACTGGTAGAGGGAGTAAATCAGGGACTGCATTGGTTTTATTCCGAATTGGGAGGTGGAAATCATGAATAAAGCAGGAGAACGTCTTTTTAATGGTTTGGTGAAGGAGAATCCAACCTTTGTTCTGATGCTTGGTATGTGTCCTACACTGGCAGTAACAACATCTGCAGTTAATGGTCTGGGTATGGGACTTACGACTACCGTGGTACTTGCACTTAGTAATGTAATTATTTCTCTTATGAGAAATATTATTCCGGATAAGGTGAGAATTCCTGCCTTTATTGTAGTTATTGCAACCTTTGTTACGTTAGTGGAATTATTATTGGAAGGTTATCTGCCAAGTCTGTACGAGGCTTTGGGAATCTATATTCCTTTAATTGTAGTGAATTGTATTATTTTGGGAAGAGCTGAGTCTTATGCATCAAAAAATCCTGTAATCCCTTCCTTATTTGATGGATTAGGTATGGGGCTGGGATTTTCAGTTGCCTTAACCATGATAGGAGCCTTGCGAGAGGTTTTAGGGGCAGGAGAGATATTTGGTTACAGAGTGCTGCCGGCTTCCTATGTACCTTTTAGTATTTTTGTTTTGGCACCGGGAGCATTTTTTGTTCTGGCTTGTCTTACTGCGATTCAAAATGCTGTTAAGCTTTGGGGAGAAAAAAAAGGCAGAGATATGTCTAAAATACAGTCCGGCTGTGGAAATGATTGTACAACCTGCGGCCATAGCAAGGAAGCAGCTTGTATAAAGAATGAACAGGAGGAAAAGTAATGGATATCAGACAGTTAATTCTAATAATCATAGGCTCTTCTTTGGTAAGTAACGTGGTTTTAAGCCAGTTTTTGGGATTGTGTCCTTTTTTGGGTGTTTCAAAAAAAGTAGAGACTGCTGCCGGAATGGGCGGAGCAGTAATTTTTGTTATTACCTTAGCCAGTGCCGTAACAGGAGTGATTTATAATTTTATCCTGGAGCCCTTTCATATTACTTATCTTCAAACAATCGTATTTATTTTGGTAATTGCTGCTTTGGTTCAATTTGTTGAAATGTTTTTAAAGAAATTTATGGCAGGTCTGTATCAGGCTCTGGGTGTATATCTTCCCTTAATTACCACAAACTGTGCGGTACTGGGAGTAGCATTGAATAATGTAAAGTATGATTATGATATTTTAACCGGAATTGTAAATGGTTTTGCTACAGCCTTAGGTTTTGCCATAGCCATTATTATTTTAGCCGGAATCCGTGAAAAAATAGAGGATAATGATATTCCTCTTCCTTTTAAGGGGATGCCAATTGTGTTAATAACTGCCGGCTTAATGGCTATTGCCTTTTGCGGTTTTTCGGGCTTGTTATAAAGGAGGAGTGCTATGACAGGAATAATAACAGCGGCTGCAGTAGTAGCGGTGGTTGGTATTTTTATTGGAATATTTTTGGGAATAGCTGCCATTTGGTTTCATGTGGATACGGATCCCAGAGAAGAAGAAATTTTACAGAGCCTTCCCGGAAATAATTGCGGAGGCTGTGGTTTTCCCGGCTGTTCGGGTCTGGCAGCAGCAATTGTGAAGGGAGAAGCCAGGGTAAACGGCTGCCCTGTAGGCGGAGAAGAAGTGGCTGAAAAGATAGCTGCCGTAATGGGCGTAGAGGCGGAAAAGGAAGAAAAGCTGGTAGCCTTTATAAAATGTCAGGGAGATTGTAATAAAACAAAAATAGATTATGAATATTCCGGGACCAGGGATTGTTCCATGATGGCCTTTGTACCGGGAGGAGGACCGAAAAGCTGTAATTATGGCTGCTTAGGCTATGGGGACTGCGTCAAGGTCTGCACTCTTCAGGCAATTTCTATTGTAAATGGAATTGCCAGGGTGGATAAAGATTTGTGTCAAAGCTGTGGCAGCTGTGTAAAAGCCTGTCCCAAATCCCTGATAGAAATGATTCCTTATAAAGCAGAAAGAAAGGTAGCCTGCGATTCCAGGGATAAGGGACCACAGGTATTGAAAAAATGTGAAGTAGGCTGTATCGGATGTGGTATCTGTGTTAAGAATTGTCCGAAACAAGCAATTACGGTACAGGATTTCCTGGCTAAGATAGATTACAGCTTATGCACAAATTGTGGCATTTGTAAAGAAAAATGTCCTAAGAAAGCAATTATATAGTAACAGTTCAGCCATGACCAATCACTTTGCTGATTGGTCATGTGAGAAAATGTAACTACAGAGAAAGCAGCACCCGGCTCGCTGAAAGCGACTTTGAATCCGGGTGCTGCATGTAACAGGAAGCCAAAGGCTGAACTGTTACATTATATAATTATATCAATGAAGGAATAGGAGTTTTATGCGACAGACATACGATTATGAAGATAATAGTGGTGGACTGCCCTTAATTTACATGGCGTTGGGAGTATCTTTTTTTGTACTTTTAATCCTGGTGCTGGTAATTGCAGTAAATAAGAAGCCGGTTAAGAATCAGCCGGTGCCTGCTGCCATAGAACAGGAAACAGAATCATCCGGGGAAAGCTTTGAACAGTCTACAGGTCTTGTAGCCAGCGATCTTGATTTTTGGGACATGTATCCTGTCGAGGAAGAGAAAACAGAGACTACAGAAGAAGAAACGAAAGAAACTGAAGAGGAAGAAACTACCAAAACAGGACCGGAAAATGATGGAAAGCATGTAGAAGTAGTTTTTCGTGATGGTTCCAAGGAATGGGTTGCCATTAACCCCTACCGTAAAAAACATAATTATGATTTTACCAATTTGGTAAGTAAAAATAATTTACTTCATTATTATGCAGATGGTAAGCAGATTTCTTATTTAGGAGTAGATCTTTCCAAATATCAAAAAAGCGTAGATTTTGCAGCGATTCAGGCAGAAGGTGTTGACTTTTGTATGTTGCGTGTGGGATCCAGGGGATATTCTACCGGAACCATACAGCAGGATGAAATGTTTGAAGCTCATCTGGCCGGAGCCAATGCAGTAGGGATGCCTGTTGGTTTATATTTTTACTCTCAGGCTATTACAGAGGCTGAGGCAATAGAGGAAGCAAACTATGTAATCAGTAAAATCGGAACCAATAAGATTACTTATCCCATTGCTTTTGATATGGAATTTGTAGAGAATGATACAGCAAGGATAGAGACTCTGACAAGAGAAGAAAAAACCAATATAGCCCTGGCTTTTTTAAAGAGGATAGAAGAAGCAGGATATACAGGGATGCTCTATGGTAATAAAGAATGGTTGTTAAAACGTATAGATATAGCAAAGCTGGAGCAATATGATATTTGGCTGGGACAGGAAGATGACATTCCTGATTATCCCTATCTGTTTTCCATGTGGCAGTATACCAGACAGGGAGAAATCTTTGGAATTGATGGCTATGTGGATTTGAATATCAGCTTTATTGATTATTCAGCCAGATAGTTTATGATTTTAGCTGATATTTTTAATTTTGAATAAAGGTCTGCATAAAGGGAGGGCGAAATGCCCTCCATTTCATTATAAGGAAAGTTTTTGGTAATACCGGCTTTTTTTAGGATGTCAATAGCTTTATTATAGGCGATAGCAGCCTCCAAGGCTGTTTTGTAGTAGCCGATGATAAAATAGCCTTTCAGATTTATTTTGGAACGGTAGACTTCCTTTCCACGATGTAATGTCTTTTCCACCCCATGATAAGTATTTAAAATTTCAATATTTTCATATCTGAAATCATGGTTATCCCCATTGATAAAACGATAGTCACGGCCTTCCACACCGTAGCTTTTAATGCCGTAACGACCGGTGATGGTAAGCTGCATACCATAATCTGCAACAAACAGATGCCCCTTCCTTTCCGTAATTTTATGAGAGGAATAATAGAATAAATCATCCATATCAAAGGTTAGACGGGTGTGGGAGGAAAGGTAGTAATGAAAGAAGTTTTTGCGGATATAAATAGGGGTATGGAAGTAAATATTGTTGTCCCTGAAGTTTAGAAGAATCACCCATTTTTCAAAACTTACTTTAGATTCTTTTCTGTAATTTTCTATAGAAAGTCCGGTATTTTCCAAAAGTATTAAGGCCTCCTGATAACAGCAGGAAGCCTCCTCCTCAGTAGAAAAGCTGCCAAGGCTGATATGTTTATTCTTATAAGTCAGGGAGGAACGATAGTAAATGGTTCCGTCTTTTTTTGTGGCTTTAAAGGTACCGGGCAGACTCATACTTTTCCTTTCTTAATTATAATTCCTATTTTTTATTTAATAGATTTATTGATTTACTTTATCTTGTTTAGTGTACCACATAAGACAGGTTTTGAATAGTTTTCATATTTTCCCTGAAAATACATACAATATAGTAGACAAGGTTTTAAAACTATTGTCAATTAGTCAATGGAGGGAGTAAATCAAGTGTATAAAAAATATGCATCATTGATTCTGCTGATACATTGTGTACTTTTAGTGGCCTGGCTGTGTATTCAGGGAATTACTATTGATAAAACGGCAGCAAGGGCTTTTGTATTGCTGCAAAAAGAAGGAGAAGCAGTACAGGCTACCTCTTTTCTGGGTGTGATGAAGGAACAGATTTCAGAACAAAGAACCTTACAGTTACAGACAATTACAAGGAAAAACAGGATAGAGATTACCACGGGAGAATATGAAAATTTACTCAGAATCGTAGAGGCAGAGGCCGGTGGCGAGGATAAAATGGGAAAGATGCTGGTTGCTAACGTGATTATTAACAGAGTAGAGGATGATAGATTTCCTGATACAATCAACCAGGTGATTTTTCAGGAGGAAGAAGGGGTTGCACAGTTTTCTCCCATAGCAGACGGAAGATTTTATCAGGTGAAGATTACACAGGAGACAATAGAGGCGGTGAATGATGTTCTTTCAGGCGAGGATAATTCCAAAGGAGCATTATATTTTGCTGCCAGGAAAGCAGCTGATCCTGAAAACATGAAATGGTTTGATGAAAATCTTACCAGACTTTTTGCTTATGGCAGCCATGAGTTTTTCTTATGATTTCTAATATTGAAGTCAAGAAAAATTTGTGATAGAATTAACCGGAATAAGCAGAAAGATAAGAGGAGAAGATAAATGGCGATTTTATATAGCAGTACCAGAGGCGGAGAGTCAGGAGTAACAGCATCCCAGGCAATTTTAAAGGGCCTGGCTTGCGATGGTGGTTTATTCGTACCGAATGAGATTCCTGTAATTCAGGGGAACCTGGCAGACTGGAAGGATTATTCCTATCAGCAGGTGGCCTATGAAATTATGAAATTATATTTTTCTGATTTCACACAGGAAGAATTAATGAATTGTATTAATAATGCTTATGATGAGAAGTTTGATACCACAGAAATCGTACCTATGGTAGAGGCTGATGGTGTTTATTATTTGGAATTATTCCATGGTGCTACTATTGCATTTAAGGATATGGCCCTGTCAATTCTTCCACATCTTATGACAACCAGTGCAAAAAAGAATAATATCAAAAATGATATTGTAATTTTAACAGCAACCAGTGGAGATACAGGAAAAGCTGCTTTAGCAGGATTCGCCAAGGTAGAAGGCACTAAAATTATTGTATTCTATCCTAAAAACGGTGTAAGTCCCATTCAGGAAAAGCAAATGGTTACACAGGAAGGTGATAATACCCATGTAGTGGGAATCCATGGTAATTTCGATGATGCTCAGACAGGGGTTAAAAATATTTTCAATGATAAGGAGCTGGCTGCTTATCTGGAGGAAAAGGGTTATCAGTTCTCTTCAGCAAACTCCATTAATATTGGACGATTAGTGCCCCAGATTGTATATTATGTTTATGCTTATCTGAATCTTATGAAGGAAGAGAGAATTTCCCTGGGGGATAAAATTAATGTAGTAGTACCTACAGGTAATTTTGGAAATATTCTGGCAGCTTATTATGCAAAAAATATGGGAGTACCCATTGAACAGCTGATTTGTGCTTCTAATGATAATAAGGTTTTGTATGATTTCTTTGAAACAGGCTGCTACGATAAAAACAGGGAGTTTATGCTTACCTCTTCACCTTCTATGGATATTTTAATTTCCAGTAACCTGGAGCGTCTGATTTATCGCATCTGCGGTAATGATCCTGTGAAAAACAGAGAATTTATGGAAAGTCTTAAAAATACCGGAGTATACTCTATTACAGAGGATATGAAAAAGCAGCTGGAAGAGTACAGCGGCGGCTTTGCTTCTGAAAAAGAAACTGCGAAGAAAATCAAGGCATTATATGAAAAAACAGGATATGTTATTGATACTCATACAGCAGTTGCAGCAGTTGTCTATGATAAATATTTGGAGAAAACAGGGGACAAAACACCTACGGTAATCGCTTCTACAGCCAGTCCTTTTAAATTTGGAAGAAGTGTATTAAATGCTATTGACAGCAAATACGATTCACTTGATGATATGGAACAGATAGAGGAACTATCAAAGGTAGCTAACGTGGCAATTCCAAATGCCATTGAAGAAATTAAAAATGCGCCAATTCGTCATAATTTTGTGTGTGCCAAAGAAGAAATGGTAGAAGAAGTAAAAAGATTTCTTCAAATCTAATTTTGCAGAAGGTGGAAGAAATGAGTTTTATTGATGGATTATTTATAGCATGTGGTTTTTATATTGTCTATCAGTCCTTTTCCATGAGAAAGGATGGGATGATACCTGAGGGTGTTATGCTAAGTAAGGGAACCGTTCTTTCCAGGGAAGCAGATATTGCAGGCTTTATTTTAGCCATGTATTGGAAGGGAATAGTAACAGGATTAGCAGCAGCCGTAAGTGGTGTGTTAGGAATACTCAGTGTGAATACACCTGCCTTGGAATGGGTGGCTATTGTAGGATATTTCGGTTTTGTAGCTATTGTAGTGTGGTTTATTATCTTTTTAAAAATGGCTCATAAAAAGTATTTACATATTTGAGAAAAAGCCTTTCACGGCGTAAAACATTAGAGATAAAATAATATAAAGCATTAAAAAACAGGTGGTAGCAATCTTATGATTTCTACCACCTGTTGGCATTTTTTATTATCTTTCGCTCATGGGAACGTAATCTTTTTCCACACAAACACTTTTGTAAGCCGGACGGATAATTTTTCCGTTATTGGCTAATTCTTCCATTCGATGGGCAGCCCAGCCGGAAATTCTAGCCATGGCAAAAATGGGGGTGTATAGCTCCATGGGAAGATCCAGCATCCTGTAAACAAAGCCGGAATAGAAGTCTACATTAATACTAACACCTTTGTAAATCTGACGTTCCCTGGCAATCACCTCGGGAGCCAGTCGTTGTACCATCTCGTAAAGAGCAAATTCTTTTTGTAAGCCTTTTTCTACAGATAATTCCTTTACAAACTTTTCAAATACAATAGCTCGAGGATCAGATTTGGAGTAAATAGCATGACCTACGCCATAAATTAAGCCGGCCTTATCAAAGGCTTTTTTATTTAGCAAATCTGCAAGATACTGAGCAACCTCTTCTTCACTTTCCCAGTTAGCTACCTTCTTTTTCATATCTTCAAACATCTGAACTACCTTGATATTGGCACCACCATGTCGGGGACCCTTTAAGGATCCGATAGCAGCGGCAATTACGGAATAAGTATCAGTCATGGAGGAGGAGACCACATGGGTAGTAAAGGAAGAGTTATTACCGCCACCATGCTCCATATGCAGAATCAGGGCGATATCTAAAATCTTAGCCTCCAAAGGAGTAAATTTACAATCGGGTCTCAGCAAATGAAGAATATTTTCAGCAGTGGAATATTCCCAGACCGGCTGATGGATATAAAGGCTTCCCCCATCATGGTAGTAGCGGTAAGCCTGATAACCATAGATAGATAATAAAGGAAAGGTTGAAATCAGCTGAAGACACTGACGAAGAACATTGGGAAGAGAAACGTTATCAGCTTTATCATCATAAGAGTATAAGGTAAGAACGCTTCTGGCCAGCGTATTCATCATATCACGGCTGGGGGCTTTCATAATAACATCACGTACAAAGCTTGTAGGAAGAGAGCGATAGAAAGACAGTAATTCTTTAAATTCATCTAATTCCTTATTGTTTGGCAATTTATCGAATAATAGAAGATAAGTAGTTTCTTCAAAACCAAAGTTGTCTTTTTCCTGTCTTCTGTTGATTAAATCTTTTACATTATAGCCACGATAAAATAATTCACCATGGGCAGGAACAGTTTCTCCGTCAACCACCTTGGTTGCACGTACATCTGATATGTTGGTAAGACCTGTTAACACACCTTTACCATTAACATCTCTCAGACCTCTTTTTACATCAAATTTAGTAAAAAGTTCAGAATCTATAAGGCCTGCTTTTTCACTGAGTGCAGCCAGCTGAATAATATCGGGGGTAACCTCAGAATAAATACTTGTATCTAACATAGATAACCACCTTTCTGTTTTATACTGTAAAGTGATACATTATTGAATAACAGTTTATCATACAGAAGTGTTCATTGGCAAGAAAAAAGTAACATGGACGTAAAGGTTTTGATTTATAATTAAATATGATATAATGGTACAACTAATAGAAATATACGGGGTAATTTGGAATGGAAAATATAAGAATTAAAAGAAGATTAGAACAATTCAGAAAATTAATGGAAGAGAATAATATAGATTTTTACTATATTACAACAGCAGATTATCATAACTCTGAGTATGCAGATGATTTTTTTAAGGAAAGAGAATTTATGAGTGGATTTACCGGTTCTAACGGAAATCTATTAATTGAAAAGGATAGGGCCGGACTTTGGACAGACGGAAGATATTTTATTCAGGCAGAAAATGAACTTGAGGGAACAGGAATTACCTTATTTAAGATGGCAGAGCCTTCGGTTCCCACCACTAGGGAATATCTAAAAGAAAATATGAAGGAAGGCCAGACACTGGCACTGGATGGAAGAACTGTTACCCTCAACTTTGGAAAAGAGCTGGATAAGCTTATTGAGGAGAAAAAAGGAAGTCTGGTTTATGAAATTGATTTGGTAGATACCATATGGGAAGAGCGACCCGGGAGAAAATCAGAAACAGTATTTGCCCTGCCGGAGGAAATCTGCGGAAAAACCGTAGAAGAAAAGCTGGAAGAGGTAAGAAAAAAGATGGAGGAGAAGGAAGCCTCTAATTTGGTGCTTAGTAAGCTGGATGATATTATGTGGCTGTTTAATATCCGGGGAGGGGATGTAGAGTGTAATCCGGTAGCTCTTTCCTATGCAGTAATTACCAAAGATAACAGCTACCTGTTTTTACAAAAACAGGCAGTAACAGAGGAAATCAGACAGTGGCTGGAAAAACAGTCGGTAGAATTAAAGGAATATGATGAGATTAATAACTTTCTAAAGGAAAGTAATTTTTCCGGGAAGGTACTGGCAGACGGGGCAAACCTAAGCTTCACCTTATATAAACTGCTTCAGCAAAGGAATGAGATTATTTTATCTGATAATCCCACAGAAGGATTAAAGGCGGCAAAAAATCCTGTGGAACTGGAACAAATGCGTCAGGTATATTTAAAGGATTCCCTGGTTGTATGCCGTTTTATGAAATGGTTAAAGGAAAATATCGGAAAGGAGCCCGTGACAGAGCTGAGTGCAGCAGAATATATGGATAATCTTAGAAGACAGACAGAGGGATTTTTAGATTTATCCTTCCCCACAATCTGCGGTTACAAGGAAAATGCTGCCATGATGCATTATAAAGCGACAGAAGAAAGTCACAAAGAATTATCAGCTGAGGGAATGCTTCTGATTGACTGCGGAGGACAGTATCTGGGAGGTACTACCGATGTAACAAGAACCTATGCTTTAGGAGAAGTAACAAAGGAAATGAAGGAGCATTTTACTGCAGTGGTAATGGGAATGCTCCGTCTTCTTAACGGAAAATTCCTTTACGGTTGTTCCGGAAGAAATCTTGATATTCTGGCAAGAGGCCCCCTGTGGGAAATGGGCATTGATTATAAATGCGGTACCGGTCACGGAATCGGCTATGTTTTGAATGTTCATGAGGGACCGCAAAATATCAGATGGAAATATCTGGAGGGAATGAAGGAAGTACCTCTGGAAGAGGGCATGGTGCTTTCTAATGAGCCGGGGGTGTACATTGCAGGAAGTCATGGAATACGAATTGAGAATATCATGGTTACAAAAAAGGATATTTTAAATACAGACGGGCAATTTATGAGTTTTGAGTGCCTGACCTTTGCTCCCATTGACTTAGAGCTGATTTCTACCTCAATGATGGAAAAAAGAGATATTAAAAATCTGAATGAATATCATAAGCAGGTTTATGAGAAAATATCACCCATGATGACAGACGAAGAAAGACAATGGTTAAAGGAAGTATGCAGAGAGATTTAATATTACAGAAATCTCAAGGATGAACTGCTACAAATGAATAAAAAGATAGTGTGAAATCATTTGACTTTTTACCATATTTCTGCCATAATGCTAGTTGTATGTAGTTTAAGAAACTACATAGAAAAAAATGAAACCATACAGTGATTTTTAAGGAGGAAGACGTATGTCAACAAAAGCATATTATCCCATTTCCGAAATCGGTGCAGGTAAAGTTGGATTTTCTAAAACACGTTCCATCATTGAAGCAGCTTTTTACGGAAATAATGTAGTAAAGGTTAACACTTTAAAGGAAGCTTATGAATTAGCTAAAAACTCTCCCGGTACAGTAGTAACTGATATGCCTATTAAAGATGGAGAAACTTTCGGTCTTGAAAAAGACGCTAAGGTTTTATTATTCAATGATGGTGCTGTTACAGGTCGTTACGCTGGTGCTCGTCGTATTAAAGGAGAACCCGGTGTTGATGAAGCAAAACTTGATAAGGTAGTTATGGACGCTGTTTATGAAACACGTTGGAAAACTATGTATCATGCTGAATGTTTTGTTGGTCTTGATCCTGAATTCATGGTAAAAGCTCACCTCTTACTTCCTGAAGGAGAAGAAAACATTCTTTACAACTGGATGTTAAACTTCCAGTATATGTCTGATGAATATGTAAAAATGTACAAAAATTCTGTTCCTGTAGGAAACGGAAGTGAAGCAGATATTTACATCTTTTCTGATCCTCAGTGGGTACCTCAGGACAGACCTGACGTGGACTTCAGCTGCTTAAGCGATCCTTTAACACTGTGCTACTTCGATACTAACCAGAACTGTGCAGCTATCCTTGGTATGAGATACTTTGGAGAACATAAAAAAGGAACATTAACTATGGCATGGGCTTTAGCGAACAGAAACGGTTATGCAGCTTGTCATGGTGGACAGAAAGAATATACATTACCCGATGGTTCTAAATATGTAGCTTCTGTTTATGGTTTATCCGGATCCGGAAAATCTACATTAACACATGCAAAACATGGTGGAAAATATCCTATCACTGTTTTACATGATGATGCTTTCATTATCAATACAGATACTTGTGCATCTGTAGCTTTAGAGCCTACTTACTTTGATAAGACATCTGATTATCCTACAGGATGTCCTGATAATGAATACTTATTATCTGCTCAGAACTGTTCTTGTACATTAGACGAAGATGGAAAGATTCAGTTAGTAACAGAAGATATCAGAAACGGTAACGGACGTGCTATTAAATCTAAATTATGGTCTCCTAACCGTGTAGATAAGATTGAAGCACCTGTTAATGCTATTTTCTGGATTATGAAAGATCCTACCATTCCACCTGTAATTAAGTTAAAAGGTGCAGCATTAGCTTCCGTTATGGGTGCTACTCTTGCAACAAAAACTTCTACTGCAGAGCGTGTAGCTGCAGGAACAGACTTAAATGCTCTTCGTATCGTTCCTTATGCTAACCCTTTCAGAACTTATCCATTAGTAAATGACTATGAAAAGTTCAAAAAATTAGTAGAAGAAAAGAACGTAGATTGCTACATCGTTAACACAGGTGACTTTATGGGAACAAAAGTAAAACCTGCTGATACTTTAGGAATTCTTGAAACTATCGTTGAAGGAAAAGCTAAATTTGAAAAATGGGGCAATTTCGAAGACGTAGAAATTATCAATGATTGGGATGGAAGAACAGCAGACTTTACTCCTGATTTAAATAACCCTGATTACGTTGCACAGTTAAAATCTGCTATGCAGAATCGTGTAGATGCAGTTAAGGGCTTTGCTACTAAGAAGGAAGGATATGACAAACTTCCTGATGAAGCTTTAGCAGCAGTTCAGAAATTAGTAGATTCTCTGTAATATTTCAGTCATGACCGTTCACATTGCTGATTGGTGATGGGAGAAAGCTTAAGAAAATAATTAAAAAGCATCTGAAAGGATCATATCTTAGGATATGGTCCTTTTTTTACAGACTTTTACTGCATGCTTTGAAGTAACGAAAGAATAGGAAATTCAGGTACCTTTTAGAGAAGGAAGGAATATACTATAGAAAAAAGAAGGTTAATTTTATGCCGATTATTAGTATAGCCGATGCTACAATTACCAGGGTTACCACAGATAAAGGGATGTCTTATATAACCATCAGATACAAAAATGAAGAGGGAAGGGAGCAGACGGTACAATTAGTACTCAATGAAAAGACGATTATTTTGGGAATGAACGGACTTCCGGTATCAGAAGCAGTATTAACAGAAGGAATGACGATTAGTGCTACCTTTTCTAAAAATATGACAAGAAGTATTCCGCCGCAGTCTGCTGCTTATATTATTGTAATTACAGCCTGGCCAACTCAGGAAAGTATGACAAAGGGTATTATTTTGAAAACAGATCCTCAAAATCGTTCCTTTCTTTTAAGTGATGAAAATGATTTTACTTCTGTAATTCAGTTTAACGTATCGGATGAAACAGTAATTTTAAACCGTTTTGACAGACCCATTGATTTTAATAGTTTAAAGCCCGGATTACGAGTACAGGTTAAACACGCTAACTTTGTTACCGCCAGTATCCCTCCGCAGACAGCAGCCTTTGAAATCCGTGTTTTATGATTTTTCGGTTGTATTTTGAATAGGGATTTGGTATAATGAACTCAGCCTGAAGTGATAGATGTTCTGTTAGTTTTGAACCTACATTTACTTTAAACGGGATTCCTACATCATTCCATGGCTGTCAAGCCCTCACTTCGTTAGAAGGATTGGAAGGGAAGGCAAAAGTGGTCTTGCGGTCACCCACCTAGCATTGCTAGGAGTCAGAAGGCAGAAGTCTACATTTCGGGTCATAATTTTCCAGGAATGGTTTGGAAGTTATTACAAAAGATAATACTATAAGATACGAAAGATAAGAAAGCAGTCTGAAAGGACTGCTTTTTCTAATACATAAAAGGGAGCAGTTGATTATGGCATTTCATACAAAGAAGCATTTATGCTATCTGTTTTTAGTAGTTTTAATATTATTTCTTTTTCTTCCATGGAAATTACAGAATAAAGAACAGCCGGAAGGTGAGCTAATGATAGCCAGTGATTTTCTTACTTCCCACAGACTGATTAATCGTTTGCTGGAAGCTGCTGAAGAAGAGGAAAGATATGAATATTTACAGGAGGCAGAGAAGCTGGCAGCATCCTGGCAGGAAGAACAGGTAACCTATAAACAGTGGTGGGAGTGGTTAAATTTCATGGAAGAAGACTTTCACCTTTTATCGGAGGAAGAGGAAGAGAAGCTGGAGATGAAGTATTCGGATTCTCTGTTCGTTGTGAAGGAAGATGGAGCAGCATATTTTGAAAAGCTTTATGGTAAGCTGGATGAGAAGAAGGAGATTATTTATCAGACCTTGCTGATATTGGGAGATCACCGTAACGTTACTGATTTGGAAGGCAAGCCCATAGAGGAAGAGCTGGTATTTACAGATAATGGGAAATGGAGCTGGGAAGCAGAAGGGATGAGTATACCTCAGGGAAAAAAGCTTAGCTGTCTGACTTACCAGGGAGGAATCTGGTCAGTGGAGGAAAGCAAGGAGGAATCGGTTCTTAAAAATACTTTTCTGGTGGACAGTAAGGAAAACAGAGTAACTTGCTTTTATAATAATTATTATATAGATTATGAAAATTTTTCATTACTGCCTGAGGAAAGTGAGCAGATTGCTGACCTGATATTTAAGGATGGGAAGGTGGAAGAGCTTATAATCAAGGAGGAAAAGCTTTCGGGAAAGGTGATGAAGCTATCGGAGAAAGAAGTAGAGCTGGCCAAACAGGGAAGCATTCCTTTGGCCAAAGAGGTTCAATATTATCAACTAAACGGCCCTTTAAAGAATATCGGAAGAAATCAGATTCCTTTGGGATATAATTTTACGGACTTTATTATACAGGAGGGAGAAATACAGGCAGCCCTTCTGGTACGGGATGAGAAAATGGAGAATCTGAGGGTTTTAATAAAAACACCGGAGTTTCAAGGGTATTTTCATCCAAAAATTACCTTGTCTTCAGAGGTAGAGCTGGAGCTTTTCACCGGGAGCAGGAAAGAGGTGATAGCCCCCGGAGAAATAGTAGAAATTACACCTGACAGCAGTTATTTTGAAAGTAATCGTATCTTCTTTACGCCAAAGGCTCTAACAGGAAGAACTTATTTTCCGGAGCTTAACAGAGCAAACAAGGGACAGGGATTTTTAGGAGCCTTTGAAATTGAAAAAAGAGAAGAAGGATTGATTTTGATTAATGAAGTATCACTGGAGGAGTATCTTTATGCAGTAGTACCTTCGGAAATGCCGGGCTATTATCCCTTGGAAGCCTTGAAGGCACAGGCAATTTCTGCCAGAACCTATGCTTATCAGAGAATGAAGACACCGGGGTTATCGGCTTACGGTGCCAATTTGGATGACAGCTCTACTTATCAGGTATACAACAATATTTCGGAAAATGCCAACACTACCAGGGCAGTACGGGAAACCAAGGGAAAGCTCTTATATGCAGCTGGGCGACCGGCAGATACCTATTATTATTCTACCTCCTGGGGCTATGGTACAGATACTTCTGTTTGGAGCAAAGAGGGGGACAAAGCTCCGGATTATCTAAAGGCAAGAGAGATGGCATTAGGAGAAGTACAGGAACTCCCAGATCTTAAAAAGGAAGAGGTTTTTCAGGAGTTTATCATGACAGAAAAAGAGGAGCATTTGGAAAGCAAAGAAGCCTGGTATCGTTGGAGCTACAGTCATAAAAATATGGAGGTTATTATAGAAAAATTAGCTAACCGATTACAGCAATACCCCCAGTATGTATGCTTTTATCCTAAGACAGAAAAACAGGAGTTTCTTCCTGAAACGGCTGAAATACAAGAGATAGAAATTAGAGAAAGAAAGGAAGGCGGATCAGCTCATACTCTTTGGTTTCATACAAACCAGGGAATTGTGGAAGTAACAAATGAGTATCATGTACGGGCAGTTCTGGCTGATGGAGAAGCGATAGTATCCCTGCAGGACGGTACTTCCTATGCCTGTAAAAATCTTTTACCCAGTTCTTTTTTTATTCTTTCCTTACAAAAAGAAGGAGAAAAAATTACCGGCCTTTCTATAAGGGGCGGAGGCTTTGGACATGGAGTAGGAATGAGTCAGAATGGAGCTAAAAATTTGGCAAATCAAGGATTTTTGGCAGAACAAATCCTTACCTTTTATTATCAGGGATGTGAAGTGAGAGAGTAGATGAATATGGTAGGGATCGGGGATTTTATCAGGAAAATGAAGAAAAGCTGGAAGCAAAATGAAATCAGTACTTATGCTTCTTCTCTGGCTTTTTTTCTTTTTCTCTCTTTTCTTCCCCTGCTTCTTTTTATCAGTTCCCTTTTACCCTATACTCCTGTTACAGCCGGTGAATTTACGATCTTTCTGGAAAAGCTTCTGCCCATAGGAAGAGGTGAATGGGTACAGTCCCTGGTAAAACAGGTGTATCACAAAGCACCTGGAATTCTTTCGCTTTCCTTTTTTTTGTCCTGGTGGTCTCTGGGGAAAGGAATGCTGGCTCTTATGAGAGCCTTTAACAGGATTTATGAAAGGAAGGAGAACAGAGGTTATGTACGTCTTCGAATAGTCGCCAGTATTTATACTTTGATTTTTATTTTGTTGCTTCTTTTTACTTTGTGTTTTGGTGTATTTGGAAGACTATTCTTTCAATTATTATTACAGAATATGGCTTCCTACCGGGAAATTCTCTTATTACTTGAAAAAATCAGAGAGCTTGTTATCCTGCTTTTTTTACTAGTATTTTTTCTGGGAATATATACTCTGATTCCGGAGAAAAGAAGAAAGATAAGAAGTCAGTTCAAGGGAGCAGTGGCAGCCACTTTTTTCTGGGTTTTGTTTTCTTATGGATTTTCGCTGTATGTAAAAGAACTTCGTCCTTTTACCGGTTATGGAACTCTTGGAACGGTTTTAGTATTTTTATTATGGTTATATTTTTGCAGTTGTATTGTATTAATGGGAGCTATTGTTAATAGAATAGACAGAAATAAGTGAAAATATTAGAAAATAACGTAAAATACTTAATATTAACCTATAAAAATTTTGACATTTATAAAAATAATGTGGTATAATGTGAAAATAATATAGGATTTAGAGGGAGTCCGGTAGATTATTTTATGGAATGGGGAGGGTTAAGTATGGCGAAAATGGAAACTATGTTAAGAACAAAAAATGTAAAGTGGAAGCTGGGATTTATGGCAAAGGTAATGATAGGAATATCTGCCGTATTGGGAATCGGAGCTCTGATTGGAGCCTTTGAATTAAATTTACAGACGAGAGAGCTTTCTGAAAACTGGATGGTTGCTAATAATATTATTGCAGATCTGGACTATCTTACCTCAGAGTTTCGACTGAAGCAGTATCACCACATCGTATCTGATACGGAGGAGGAATATCTGGCAGTAGAGGCAGAGGTGAAGGAAGTTAATGAGAAGATTTCTGAACAGATAGAGAGTTACAGAAAGACCATCAGCAGCGAAACGGATAAGAAGTATTTTGAAGAGGCTTATACAGCCTGGAGTCAGTATGTGGAGGCTACCGGAACGGGATTGTTTGAAGCCAGCAGAGCCGGAAAGATTGCAGAAGCCAAGGAGATTATGACAGGCGAAGGGTATGAAGCTTTTTCCAGATTCCAGACAAATTTCGATGAGTTATTGAATTTTAATCTGGAGCAGGCCGAAAAGGCATCTAATCGCGCTCAGATAGCTTTTGTGGTAGTGGTAGTTCTGGTACTCTTTTTTGTAGCATTAGGAGTATTAATCGGAAGCAGTGTTTCAAAGATTATTATCAGAGCCATTACCGAGCCCATTGAGGAAGTAATGAATGTGACAAGGGAGATGACAGAGGGGAATCTCCATGCTTCCCTTACCTATGAAGGAGAGGATGAGCTGGGAGTACTGGCTGATGCCATGAGAACCACCCAGAATACTTTGGCAGCCTATATCCGGGAAATATCAGATTTATTGGAAGAGATTGCCAAAGGGGATTTAACAAGAGAATTTAATAAAATTACTGATTTCAAAGGTGATTTTGGAAGCATCAAAGAATCCTTTGTACATATATTAGAGGAGTTTAATGTAACGCTTTCCCAGATTCAGGGGAATTCCGTACAGGTGGAAAGCGGTTCCAATGATATTGCAGGGGCAGCCTCCGATCTGGCCAGCGGTACGACAGAACAGGCCAGTGCCGTGGAAGAGCTTACTGCTACCATTAATACAGTGAATAATATGGCAGAGGAAAGTGCCAAGAGAGCAGAGGAGTCTTATCAGGAAGTGCTTGTTTCCGTAGAGAATGCAGAAACCGAAAAGCGTCAGATGCAGGAATTGCAGGATGAAATGGCAAGGATCAAAGAGATTTCCAATGAGGTAGAAGCTATTATTGGAACCATTGAGGAGATTGCATCCCAGACCAGCTTGCTTTCCTTAAATGCCTCCATTGAAGCGGCAAGAGCAGGAGAGGCAGGACGAGGCTTTGCGGTTGTGGCTGATCAGATAGGAAAGCTGGCAACAGACAGTGCCCAGGCAGCAGTAAATACTAAGGATTTAATTAATAAAACAATAGAAGAAATAGACAAGGGCAATAAGATTACAGAGGATGCAGTAGAGGGATTTGAACATATTATTGAAGAGCTTCAGAAGTTTGCGACTATATCACAGCAAAATAGTGAAATCTCTATGACACAGGCTCATGCCTTAGGACAGGTAGAGGAAGGTATTGAACAGATTTCAGAAGTAACACAGGCCAATGCAGCCTCCAGTGAAGAGTGTTCGGCTATTAGTGAAGAGCTGGCAGCAAGGGCAACAGAGCTGGATGCCTTAGTGAAGAAGTTTGTATTATATCACGGTTAATACTTGACAATAATGGGAAAGTTATCTAAGATAGTATTCAGTAAATAAGCAAATGCAAAGATGGTGCTAAGTAGAGATATGTTTCCTTCCAGAGAGAAGAGTTCATCGGCTGAAAGACTCTTTAAGTTCAGACATAGCTTGAATTTCCCACCGGAGCAGCCTGTCTGAATTTAGTAGGTCAGGACGTAGTAAGCACGTTACGCTTTTGAGAGCCTGAGGTTTTCTCGGGAATGTGGGTGGTACCGCGGAATCGTTTAATTTCGTCCCCAGTGTGTAAGCACTGGGGATTTTTATGTCCTATAGAAATTTGAACTCAGAGGATAAAAAGCTTCCGGGGAATCGCACTGTAGTGGAATGGAAAATTCAAAATGGAGGAAAGATATGAAAGCAAAACTGGAACAAATTAAAACAGAAGCACTGGCTCAGATTAACAGTGCAGGCACGTTGGAAGAATTGAATGATGTGAGAGTAAATGTACTTGGAAAAAAAGGTGCATTAACAGCCGTGTTAAAAAGTATGAAGGATGTGGCTCCTGAGGATCGTCCGAAGGTAGGACAGATGGTAAATGAAACAAGAGAAGAAGTGGAAAAGGTTTTGGAAGAAGCCATTGGTAAAATGGAAAAAGCAAAACGTGAAGCTCAGATGAAGGCAGAGGTCATCGATGTTACCTTACCCGCTAAAAAACATAATGTAGGACACAGACATCCTAATACTATTGCCATGGAAGAGGTAGAGCGCATTTTTATCGGAATGGGGTATGAAGTAGTAGAGGGACCGGAGGTAGAAACTGATTACTATAACTTTGAAGCCTTAAATATTCCTGCAGATCATCCCGCCAAGGATGAACAGGATACTTTTTATATCAATGGAGATATCTTATTAAGAACCCAGACTTCAGGAACACAGGTTCACGTGATGGAACAGGGCAAGCTTCCTATCCGAATGATTGCACCGGGAAGGGTATTCCGTTCAGATGAAGTAGATGCTACCCATTCTCCTTCCTTCCATCAGATTGAAGGTCTGGTAATTGATAAAAAGATTACCTTTGCAGACCTTAAAGGAACTTTGGCTGAGTTTGCCAAGGAATTATTTGGGGAAGAAACAAAGGTAAAATTCAGACCTCATCATTTTAATTTTACAGAACCCAGTGCGGAAATGGATGTAAGCTGCTTCAAATGTGGAGGCTCAGGATGTCGTTTCTGTAAAGGCTCCGGCTGGATTGAAATTTTAGGCTGTGGTATGGTACATCCTAATGTACTTAGAATGAGTAATATTGATCCTGAAAAGTATAGTGGCTTTGCCTTTGGTATGGGCCTTGAAAGAATTGCCTTATTGAAATATGAAATTGATGATATGCGTCTTCTTTATGAAAATGACATCAGATTCCTGCGTCAGTTCTAAAAGAGAGAATTAGGTAAATAAATATTAGTAGAAACATTATGGAGGATGAAAGAAATGAATACAGCATTATCCTGGATAAAAGCATATGTTCCCCAATTGGAATGTGGAGATCAGGAATATACAGATGCCATGACACTGTCAGGTACAAAAGTAGAGACTTATGAAAGATTAGATAAAAATTTAGAAAAAATATATGTAGGACAAATACTGTCCATCGAAAAGCACCCTGATGCTGATAAGCTGATTGTTTGTCAGGTGGATTTAGGCGAGAAGCAGCTTCAGATTGTAACGGGTGCTCCTAATGTAAAGGTGGGAGATAAGATTCCTGTGGTAGTAGACGGAGGCAAGGTGGCCGGCGGTCATGATGGCAGCCCTTTACCTAAGGACGGTATTGTCATTAAAAACGGAAAGCTGCGTGGAGTAGAGTCCTATGGAATGATGTGCTCTATTGAGGAGCTGGGTTCCACCAGGGATTTTTATCCGGAAGCACCGGAAAACGGAATCTATATTTTTCCGGAAGATACCCAGGTAGGAGCAGATGCTATCGAAGTATTAGGTCTGCGTGATACCGTATTTGAATATGAGGTTACTTCTAACCGTGTAGACTGCTACAGTGTTCTGGGAATTGCCAGAGAAGCAGCCGCTACCTTTGGAAAGCCCTTTGTACCTCCTGTGGTAGAGGTAAAGGAAAATGGAGAGAAGGTAGAGGACTATATTTCCGTAGAAGTAGTTGATCAGGATCTTTGTTCCAGATATTGTGCCCGAGTATGTACCAATATTAAGATTGGACCTTCTCCTAAATGGATGCAAAGAAGACTGGCTGCCAGTGGTATCCGTCCCATTAACAATCTGGTAGATATTACCAATTATGTAATGGAAGAATACGGACAGCCTATGCATGCCTTCGATCTTGATACTATCGAAGGTAAGAAGATTATAGTGAAAAGAGCGGCAGATGGGGAAGAATTTGAAACTTTGGATGGTCAGGTAAGAAAACTGGATTCAGAGATGCTGATGATTTGTGACGGAGCAAAGCAGATTGGGATTGCCGGTATTATGGGGGGAGAGAATTCCAAGATTACAGATGAAGTAAAAACAGTTCTGTTTGAAGCTGCAACCTTTAACGGGGCAAATATCCGTAAATCTGCAAAAAGACTGGGACTTAGAACTGATGCTTCCGGTAAATTTGAAAAAGGCCTGGATCCCAGAAATGCCAAGGCAGCTATTGATCGTGCCTGTCAGTTAATTCAGGAGCTGGGCTGTGGAGAAGTGGTTTCAGGGACCGTAGATGTATGTGCACCTTTAAAGGAATTAAACAGAATCCCCTTTGATCCGGTACGTGTCAATGATTTGTTAGGAACTGATATCTCTATTACTACCATGTTGGAAATATTTGAACGTCTGGAGCTGGAATATCAGGAGGATACTAAGGAATTAATTATCCCCTCCTTCCGTCAGGATTTGGAAGGTATTGCAGATATTGCAGAGGAAGTAGCAAGATTTTATGGCTATGATAAGATTCCCATGACACTTCCCAGCGGAGAGGCTACCACAGGAAAGCTGCCCTTTAAATTACGTCTGGAGGAAAAGGCAAGGGATATTGCGGAATTTTGCGGTTTCTCTCAGGGAATGTGCTACTCCTTTGAAAGTCCCAAGGTATTTGATAAATTACTTCTTGCAGAAGATGATCAGGCCAGAAATGCCATTGTGATTTCCAACCCCTTAGGGGAAGATTTTTCTATTATGAGAACAGTACCTCTGAATGGTATTCTTACTTCTCTTGCTACCAACTATAACAGAAGAAATAAAGATGTACGTCTTTATGAATTGGGAAATGTTTATTTACCCAAAGCTCTTCCTTTAACAGAGCTTCCTGATGAAAGAATGCAGTTTACCTTGGGCTTCTACGGAGAGGGAGATTTCTTTACAATGAAGGGAGTAATAGAGGAGTATTTTGATGCACTGGGATTAACAAAAAAACTAACTTATGATCCTAAGGCAGGAAAAGTATTTTTACATCCCGGTCGTCAGGCAAAAATCATCTATGAAGGAGTAGAACTGGGTTATTTGGGAGAAGTGCATCCTGAAGTATTGGATAATTATGATATGGGAACAAAGGCTTATGTAGCAGTGCTGGATATGCCAAGTATTGAGCCCTTTGCCACCTTTAACCGTAAATTTGAAGGAATCGCTAAATATCCGGCCGTAAGCAGAGATATCAGTATGGTGGTTCCTAAGGAAATTCTGGTAGGCCAGATTGAGGAAGTAATTTGTCAGAGAGGCGGTAAAATTTTAGAATCCTACGGTCTTTTTGATGTTTATGAAGGCAGCCAGATTAAAGAAGGATTTAAATCAGTGGCTTATTCCATTACCTTCCGTGCCAAAGACAGAACTCTGGAAGAGGCTGACGTAACGGCAGCCATGAAGAAGATCTTAAATGGTCTGGAAGCAATGGGAATTGAACTGAGAGGATAGAAATAAGAGGATAGAGAATGAAAAGAAAAAATGTATGGAATACTTATTCTGCAGACAGATTACAGGAAATGGAGCAGTTTGCAAAGGAGTACAGAAACTTTCTGGATTTAGGAAAAACAGAAAGAGAATGTATTGATTTTACAGTTAATATGATAGAAAAAGAAGGTTATATTGAATTACAAAGGGCAATCAGAGAAGGAAGACGCCTGGAAAAAGGAGATAAGGTATATGCTGTTTGGATGAATAAAAGTATTGCCATCTTCAAAATAGGTGAAAAGCCCATGAGCCAGGGAATGAATATTCTGGGAGCCCACATTGATTCTCCCAGACTTGATATTAAGCAGAATCCTTTGTATGAGGACGGAGGAATTGCCTATTTGGATACTCACTATTATGGCGGTGTGAAAAAATATCAGTGGGTGACGTTGCCTCTTGCCATTCATGGTGTCATTGTAAAGAAGGATGGCACCATTGTAGAAATTAATATCGGAGAAAAAGAAGAAGATCCTGTATTCTTTATTTCTGATTTATTAATTCACTTATCTCAGGAGCAATTGGAGAAAAAGGCTGCTAAGGTAATTGAGGGAGAAGCCCTGGATCTTGTGATAGGGAATATGCCGATTCCTTCAGAAAAGGAAGAGGAAAAGGAAGCTGTTAAGAAAAATATCCTTAAGCTGTTGAAAGAGTATTATGAAATTGAGGAAGAAGATTTTCTTTCGGCAGAGCTGGAAATTGTTCCGGCAGGTAAGGCAAGAGAGGCCGGCTTTGACAGAAGTCTGATTCTGGCCTATGGTCATGATGACAGGGTCTGTGCCTTTCCTTCCTTAAAGGCTCTTCTTGAAGCAGAAGATCTTGAAAGAACTGCCTGCTGTATCCTGGTAGACAAAGAAGAAATCGGAAGTGTAGGAGCTACCGGTATGCAGTCCAGATTTTTCGAAAATGCAGTAGCAGAGGTTATGAATCTTACCGGAGAATATAGTGAATTAAATTTAAGAAGATGTCTGGCAGCCTCAGACATGCTTTCTTCTGATGTAAGTGCGGCCTTTGATCCTTCCTATGCATCTTGCTTTGAAAAGAAAAATACCGCTTTTCTGGGGCAGGGAATGGTATTTAATAAATATACAGGTTCCCGTGGAAAGAGCGGATCTAACGATGCTAATGCAGAATATATTGCCCATATCAGAGATATTATGGATTCTGAGGAAGTGGTTTACCAGACAGCAGAGTTAGGAAGAGTAGATTTAGGAGGCGGCGGTACTATTGCCTATATTCTGGCATTATATGGAATGAATGTAATTGATTGCGGTGTTGCTGTATTAAATATGCATTCTCCCTGGGAGGCAATCAGTAAAGCCGACCTTTATGAAACAAAAAGAGGTTACGTGGCATTTCTTAAAAAAGCCTGCTTATAAATAGGAGGAAATATGAGTTTGTTAAAAACCTCAGATTTTTATTTTGATCTTCCAAAGGAGCTGATTGCCCAGGATCCTTTGACTGACAGATCCTCCTCCCGCTTGCTGGTACTGCAAAGGGAAGAAAATAAAAGGGAGCACAGAAGCTTTTCTGATATTATAGAATATTTAAAGCCCGGGGATTGCCTGGTATTAAATAATACCAGGGTGATTCCTGCCAGGCTTTATGGAAAAAAAGAAGATACCGGTGCAGTAATAGAAATTCTTTTATTAAAGCAAAAGGAAAAGGATTTATGGGAAGCCTTGGTAAAGCCGGGAAAAAAATGCCGACCGGGTACAAGGATTGTATTTGGTGACGGAAGGCTGAAAGCACAGGTATTAGAGGTGGTGGAGGAAGGAAATCGTCTGCTTCGTTTTGAGTATGAAGGGATCTGGGAAGAAATTCTGGACAGTCTGGGAGAAATGCCGCTTCCACCCTATATTACCCATAAGCTGCAGGATAAAAACCGCTATCAGACGGTATATGCCAAATATGACGGCTCTGCAGCAGCACCTACAGCAGGCTTACATTTTACACCACAGCTTTTGGAGGAAATTGAGAGAAAAGGAATTCGCCTTGCTTATGTAACTCTTCATGTGGGACTGGGAACCTTCCGTCCGGTAAAGGTGGAGAATGTTCTGGAGCATCATATGCATTCAGAGGTTTATCAGGTAAGCCAGGAAGCAGCTGATATCATCAACAAAACCAAGACTGAAGGGGGAAGAGTATTCTGCGTAGGAACTACCAGCTGCAGGACCATTGAGAGTGCGGCAAATGAAAATGGTAAATTACAGGCCTGCGAAGGAAGTACAGAGATTTTTATTTATCCGGGCTATCGGTTTAAGGTACTGGATGGACTTATTACAAATTTTCACCTGCCGGAGTCTACGCTGTTGATGCTGGTATCTGCTCTGGCAGGAAA
>JAFYWD010000251.1 GCA_017558205.1 Lachnospiraceae bacterium
CTCTTGTCCGAAAATATGTCCAAGCCTTCTTTCCGTCCGGGATCTGTGGGAATTTCCACTTTTTTAGGCCTACGCCCTCCCAGGACTTCCGACAGAGGGGAAGACTTCTTCTTGTCCTGCAATCCCCTACTTTTCTTATTTTCCGATGTCGGGGTACTGTCATCATTGAAAGTTCCTTCGTGATTTTCAGATATTTTAGATACCGGACTTTCTTTAGAGTCTTCTATGTTTTCTAATACGGAATTTTTAAAATTTTCCAAGGACTTTCCACGTTGAAAACATCCGGTCATTAAAAAAGAAACTAACATCAGTATTAAAATAAGTATTAATCGTAGAAATTCTTTAAAAATTTTTCTTAAGCTCATAAAATCTTTCCCGGCCAATTGGCTTGTTTCTTTTAGCAAATAAATAACCCCAGAAACACAAAGTTTCTGGGGTTGGTATCTTGGTAATTCCCGAATACTGACTGTTTGCTCCAAAACAAATATTAACGTTTTGAGAACTGAGGAGCTCTTCTTGCACCTTTGAGACCGTATTTCTTTCTTTCTTTCATACGAGGGTCTCTTGTTAAGTATCCTGCTTTTTTAAGTACAGGTCTGAAATCATTGTCTACTGTCAGTAAAGCTCTTGCTACACCGTGTCTGATAGCTCCTGCCTGTCCTGTTGTTCCGCCTCCGCGAACAGTAACCTTAACATCAAATTTGTCTGCAGTTTCTGTTGCTACTAAAGGCTGACGTACGATAACCTTTAAGGTTTCTAAGCCGAAATATTCATCAATACTTCTTTTATTTACTGTAATATTACCTGTTCCAGGTACTAAATATACTCTGGCGATTGATTTTTTTCTTCTACCTGTTCCGTAGTGCTGTGCTGTTTTAGCCATTTTTATAATCTCCTTCCTATTTCCCTAATTAGAATGTTAAGCTTTCAGGTTTCTGAGCTTCATGCTTGTGTTCAGGTCCTGCATATACATGAAGTTTAGTTAACATCTGTCTTCCTAAAGGTCCTTTTGGAAGCATACCCTTTACTGCAAGTTCAATTACAGCTTCAGGCTTCTTAGCTAATTTTTCTCTTAAGGTAGTTTCTTTCATTCCACCTACATAATCAGAGTGATGATAGTAAATTTTCTGATCTAATTTCTTACCGGTAACTGCAATCTTTTCTGCGTTAATAACAATTACATAATCACCTGTATCAATATGAGGTGTAAAGATTGCTTTATTCTTTCCTCTTAAAACTTTAGCAACTTCAGATGCTAAACGTCCCAATGTTTTGTCTGTAGCGTCTACTACGTACCATTTTCTATCAATAGTAGCCGGACTTGCCATAAATGTCTTCATTATTTTCCCTCCGTATAAAATTCGAATTGTTCTAATGACTCCTCCACTGGGGCTAGCAGCTTAAGAATCGCTGTATTATCAAATAAGAATCGGGCCTGAAATCTTATTCTCAAACATTTCCATACTGATGTATTATATTACACACTACCTGGTGTGTCAATATTTACTTTCGTAAATTCTATATTTTTCTCTATATTTACTCTTTCTCACATGACCAATCAGCAAAGTGATTGGTCATGGCTGAACTGTTACTATTTTTCAATGTTTTTTCCACAGGTTTATTTCATTGTAGGTACTTTATCCACAAATTCATATTTAACCAGGGTCAATCCGCATGCCGGTGCCGTAGGTCCTGCCTTTCTTCTGTCCTTAGCTTTTATAATATCAGCTATTTGCTCCGGTAACAGCCTTCCGCGGCCTACCTCTATTAAAGTACCTGCAATAATCCTTACCATATTGTATAAAAAGCCGTTTCCTGTGACCTCAATGGTAATCAGATCCTCTTTTTTCTTTACCGCAACATCGTAAATTGTTCTTACCGTACTTTCTGCCGTACTCCCTGCTGCACAAAAGCTTTGAAAATCATGCTCTCCCTCTAAAAAGAAGGCAGCTTCTTCCATGGCCCCTACATCCAGGGGGACATAAGTGAAGTAGCTGTATAATCTTTCTAAGGGATTGGAAAATTCTCTATTAGTAATTTTATAGCAATAAGTTTTTTTAGTGGCTGTTTTTCTGGGATGAAAATCATCCTTCACTCTTTCTGATTTTTGGATTCTGATATCTTCAGGAAGCCGTGTATTTAAGGCATAAGCCATCTTTTCAGGTGGAATCATAAGGTCAGTATCGAAAACAGCCAAATTTCCTAAGGCATGCACTCCCGTATCTGTTCTGCTGGCACCGATTACCTTAATTTCACTTTTACACAGCTCTGAAAGAACTTTATTTAACTCACCTTCTATGGTCTTTTGTCCCGGCTGAAACTGCCAGCCGTGATATCCTGTCCCATCATAGGCCACTGACAACATGATTCGCATCTTTTTACCTTTCTGTCTGAAACAATTACGAAGAAATTATCTTCCTGCTAGAAAACAGATTACCAAATAAATAATCAAAATCAGGTAAGCAAGTCGATCCGCCCTCTGATAAATCAGAGGTTTCATTTTTGTCCTGAATTCCCCGCCCCGATAACATCTGGCTTCCATGGCCATAGCTAGGTCATTTGCCCTTCTAAATGCCGAAATGAAAAGGGGAACTAACAGGGGAACCAACGCTTTTGCTTTTTTTATCAGATTACCACTTTCAAAATCAGCACCTCTGGCAATCTGTGCCTTCATAATTTTATCGGTTTCTTCCATCAGAATAGGAATAAAACGTAACGCAATGGACATCATCATGGAAATTTCATGAACCGGTACCTTAAGCTTTCTTAAAGGATTCAGTAATTTTTCCATTCCGTCTGTCAAATGATTCGGTGTAGTTGTTAAGGTCATCACCGATGAGCCTATGATTAAAAAAGACAGGCGTACTGCCATCAGCATTGCTACCCTTACCCCCTCCTTCGTAATGGTAAGCTTCCAAATACTAATAAGAGTCTCCCCCGGTGTAAGAAATAAATTAAATACTACGGTGAGCAACAATAAAAACAAGATTGCTTTCATACCCTTTACCATAAACTTAAAGGGAACCTTAGACAAACGTATTATGATTGCAAGAAATATCAACGCAATGACATACCCCTGAATCTTATTAACCAAGAACAGAGATATAATATAACAAATGGTTCCTACCAGTTTTACCCTGGGATCCAATCTATGTATCAGGGACTCTGTCTGATAATATTGTCCCAATGTAATATCTTTTAACATAGTATTTACCTTTCCAGTCTTTTCCGTAAAAGCTTTGATTTTTATTTTTTGAAGCAGGACAGTATTTCCTGCTTTGCTTCCTCTATGGTAGTGACTTCAGCTGACAGCATAAATCCTTCTTCCTTAAGGCTCTCCATAATATAAGTTACCTGTGGTGCTGCCAGCCCTACTTCTTCCAGACACTTATACTCTTTAAACACCTCTTTCGGTGTATTGTCCAAAATAATTTTCCCTTTATTCATTACAATAATTCGATCTACATATTCGGCCACATCTTCCATACTGTGAGACACTAAAATTACCGTAATACCCGTTTCCTTCTGAAGCTTTTTAATTTGTCCTAAAATCTCATCTCTTCCTGCCGGATCTAAGCCTGCCGTAGGCTCATCAAGAATTAATACTCTGGGCTCCATAGCCAATACTCCGGCAATTGCTACTCTTCTCTTTTGACCGCCGGAAAGCTCAAAGGGTGACTGATAAAACTGTTCCTCCTTCACCCCGGCCTGCTTTAAGGCTTTATAGGCCCTTATTTCCACTTCCTTTTGCTCCAGGCCCAGGTTTTTGGGACCAAAGCATACATCCTGAAAAACCGTTACCTCAAATAACTGGTGTTCAGGATACTGAAATACTAAGCCAACTTTACTTCTTAATTCTTTTCTGTCGAAGGATTTTTCATTAATATCCTTCCCATTAAAATAGATTTTCCCATGAGAAGGCTGAAGCAATCCATTCAGATGCTGTATTAAGGTTGACTTTCCGCTTCCCGTATGTCCGATTAAGCCTATAAACTGTCCCTCAGGAATTTCAAGATTTATATTACAAAGAGCTGCTACTGCCAGGTTGGTATCTTCTCCGTATATATGGCTTACACCTTCTAATAACAGTGACATTTTTTCTCTCTCCTCAGTTATTTCTTTAACGACTTCAATGCTTCTACTAATTCTTCTTTTGTTAATATTCCTTCCGGAACATCCAGACCTGCTTTTTTTAGCTCATAAGCCAGCTCCGTGACCTGGGGTACATCAAGGCGAAGCTTTCTTAACTCCTCTACCCGGGTAAAGATTTCTCTTGGTGTTCCCTGAAGAACAACTTTTCCCTGATCCATAACAAATACCTTATCTGCATGAATTACCTCTTCCATATAATGGGTAATAAGAATTACGGTAATACCCTCTACCTGATTTAAGGCCCTTGCTGCTCTTAAAACCTCTTTTCTTCCATTAGGATCAAGCATAGCTGTGGGCTCATCTAAAATAATACATTTAGGATGCATGGCAATTACTCCTGCAATGGAAACTCTTTGCTTCTGTCCGCCGGATAATTTATTTGGTGAATGCTTTCGGTATTCGTACATACCTACTGCCTTCAGACTTTCCTCTACTCTTTCCCAAATCTCCTTCGTTTCTACTCCCAGATTTTCAGGTCCGAAGCCTACATCTTCTTCTACTACCTGTCCAATAATCTGATTGTCCGGGTTTTGAAACACCATACCTGCAGTTTGTCTGATTTCCCATACCTTATCTGCTTCTCTTACGTCTTTACCATCCACATAAACTGTTCCCTCTGTGGGGTGAAGCAATGCATTTAAATGCTTGGCAAGAGTAGATTTTCCTGAGCCGTTATGTCCTAAAACAGCAATAAACTGTCCCTCTTTAATTTCTAAATCAACTCCGTCAATTGCCCTGGTTATGCCTTCAACATTACCATCTTCATCTCTTCTTATATATTCAAATGCCAGTTGTACGGCCTTAATGATTCCCATTTTAAACTCCTGTATCTTATATACTTACGTCAAGTGGATTATACTAGAAATATATTTAAAATTCAAGAAGTAAAAGACCGCTATAGGCCGGGCCTATAGCGGTCGAAAAACAGACTATACTAATTCAAGTAATACTTCCATAGCAGCATCACCTTTACGAAGTCCGATCTTAACGATTCTTGTGTAACCACCGTTACGTCCTGCGTATTTAGGTGCAATTTCATCAAACATTTTTGCTACTAAATCAACTTCTTTTCTGTCTTTTTTCTTTCCTGTAGGATTTTCAGTTACAGGATAGAATACCTTTAACATCTGTCTTCTTGCATGAAGTCTGGAAGGAAGATCTTTTTTGATTTCTTTTTCAACTTCATCAAAAACTGTTACTTTCTTTCCATCTACAACTTCTTTTACTCTCTTACCGTTTTGGTCTTTACGAGCAACCTTAGCTGTAACCTTAACAGTTTCAAAGTTATCTTTTTCTTTTACTGCTAATGCAATTAAAGATTCAACCTGCTTCTTAACTTCTTTTGCTTTCGCTTCTGTTGTAACAATCTTTCCATTCTGGATTAAAGATGTTACCTGGCTTCTTAATAAAGCCTTTCTCTGGTCAGATGTTCTGCCTAATTTTCTATATTTAGCCATTTTTATTCTCCATTCTGTTCTCATCCGGCCACGCTCTTTGGTCTTACTTACCGAATGCTAAGGCTTATGCCTATGAATAGTTGCAATTTATAAAACGAACCCTTTGGATTTACCGTTTTACACTATATCCTAGTCCTCACTGGGAGTAAGCTGAAGTCCTAATTCTTTTAACTTAGCCAAAACTTCTTCTAATGATTTTCTACCTAAGTTACGTACCTTCATCATATCCTCTGAGGTCTTGTTTGTCAGTTCTTCTACTGTATTGATACCAGCTCTCTTTAAGCAGTTATAGGAACGAACTGATAATTCTAACTCATCAATGCTCATTTCCAGAACTTTTTCTTTTTCATCATCCTCTTTTTCAACCATAACTTCAGCTGTCTTGGCATTTTCGGATAAATCAATGAACAAGCTTAAATGTTCGCTAAGTACTTTTGCAGCCAAACTAATTGCCTCATCCGGAACTAAGGTTCCGTTTGTATATACATCGAATGTAAGTTTATCAAAATCAGTTACCTGACCTACACGTGTATTTGCCACTGTAATATTAACTCTTTCTACCGGTGTGTAGATAGAATCTACAGCGATTACGCCGATGGGTAACTCATCATCTTTATTTTTGTCAGCACTGATGTATCCTCTACCTTTGGTAATGGTAAGCTCCATATAAAGCTTGCTTTCTTTTCCGCCATTTAAGGTAGCAATTACTAAATCAGGATTTAAAATCTCGATGTCCGGATCTACCTGAATATCAGAAGCTCTTACTACACCTTCACCTTCAAACTCAATATAAGCTGTTTTAGGCTCATTAGTATCACTATTATTTCTAATAGCAAGACTTTTAATATTCATAATGATTTCGGTTACATCTTCTTTTACTCCGGGTATAGAACTGAATTCATGTAACACACCTTCAATTTTAACCTGGCTTACTGCTGCACCTGGTAAAGAAGAGAGCATAATTCTTCTTAAAGAATTACCTAAGGTAATACCGTAGCCCCTTTCTAATGGTTCTACAACGAATCTACCATACTTTTTGTCTTCTGAGATTTCCTGAACCTCAATATTTGGTCTTTCAAACTCAAACACTGCAAATACCCTCCTTTACGAACAAATTTAAAAGTTAAGCTTATTTGGAATATAACTCAACGATAAGCATCTCATCTACAGGAACATCGATTTCTTCTCTTGTAGGAAGATTTTTAATTGTTCCTTTGAAGTTTTCCTGATCTACATCCATCCAAGCGGGAACTAAACGTCCACCTGTTACTTCGATGATATCTTTATATCTCTGTAAAGATTTGGATTTTTCTCTGATTTCGATTACATCTCCGGCCTTAATAAGGTAAGAAGGAATGTTTACGCATTTACCGTTAACAAGCACATGCTTATGTCCTACGATCTGTCTTGCTTCTCTTCTTGTTCTTGCAAATCCCATTCTGAATACTACACTGTCAAGTCTGGACTCAAGAATAGTCATAAGGTTTTCACCTGTAAGACCTGTCATCATTCTGTCTGCTTTTTCATAGTAGTTTCTGAAAGGTTTTTCAAGAACACCATAGATGAATTTTGCTTTCTGTTTTTCTCTTAACTGAAGACCATATTCGCTCATTTTTTTATTGGCTCTTGCATTGCTTCTGTTAGATTTTCTGCTATAACCTAAAAATACAGGGTCTAAGTTAAGGGATCTGCATCTTTTTAACACGGGTACTCTGTTTACTGCCATTTTAAATTTCCTCCATACTGTTTACAATAGGATTACCTATCTTCTTCCAGCTTACTTTAAATAATTACTTATAATTACTACCGTAAACCCTTGGATTTACGGTAGTATGTTACCATTGTTAAGCTGTAATGCTCACTAAACGCGACGACGTTTAGGAGGACGACATCCGTTATGAGGAACGGGGGTTACGTCTCTGATACTTGTTACTTCAAGTCCACATGCCTGAAGTGCACGAATTGCTGCTTCACGTCCTGATCCGGGTCCCTTAACAAATACATCTACTGTTTTAAGACCGTGAATTAAAGCTGCTTTGGTAGCAGTTTCAGCAGCCATCTGTGCTGCATAAGGAGTAGATTTCCTTGAACCTCTAAATCCAAGACCACCGGCACTTGCCCAGCTTAAAGCATTTCCTTCAGCATCTGTTAATGTTACGATTGTGTTGTTAAAAGAAGACTGAATATGTGCCTGTCCGCGTTCAACGTTTTTCTTTACACGCTTTTTTGTTACTTTTTTTGCAACTTTTTTAGCCATTTTAAACTAACCTACTTTCTTTTCTTTCCTTGTCAATTATTATTTCTTCTTATTAGCTACTGTTCTCTTAGGACCTTTTCTTGTTCTTGCATTTGTCTTAGTCTTCTGACCACGAACAGGAAGTCCTTTTCTGTGACGGATTCCTCTGTAGCATCCGATTTCCTGTAATCTCTTGATGTTCAGAGCGATTTCTCTTCTTAAATCACCTTCTACTGTCATTGTTTCATCAATAACTTCAGCAATTTTCTTTACTTCGTCGTCTGTTAATTCTCTAACACGAGTGTCAGGATTAACACCAGCTGCGGCTAAAATCTTGTTTGAGCTTACTCTACCGATTCCATAGATGTAAGTTAAACCGATTTCTACACGTTTTTCTCTAGGTAAGTCAACACCTGCGATACGAGCCATTTACGTTTCCTCCGTTTTCCTTGAATTGTCGTAGCTGCTGCTTAGGCAGTTACATATTGTTACTAATTGATTGGGGTATGATATACCCGGCCGGTTAAACAACCGACTTTTCCGATACTCGGATGTTTGTTTCCTTTGAAACTACACCTCTTTGTGTTGCACATTATTCTCGGTATCAAAAAGTAATTTCCCGTATCTGTGGGTTGATACGTTCCATTATCTTCATCGTGCCTCTTTCTATCTTCATATAGAATACAAGTCAGACACTTTCTATTTACACCTTTTTAATAATGCGACAGGTTATTCATCATGGTCATTAAAAATGAATTAACCCTGTCTCTGTTTGTGCTTAGGGTTCTCACAGATGATTCTGATAGCTCCCTTTCTTTTGATAACTTTGCACTTTTCACAAATTGGTTTTACTGATGATCTAACTTTCATGTTAAACCCTCCTTTCATAAAAAGACCGTTTTACATTATAACAAAAGAAATACCGCATGTCAACACGACACACGGCATTTTCTTATGTTTTAATTATCTTTTTAATTATAATACTACAGTTTTGTAATGTAATAATCACTCAGACTGCTTATTTATCTCTCCAAATAATTCTACCCTTGCTTAAATCATAAGGAGAAAGTTCTAAGGTTACCTTATCTCCCGGTAAAATACGGATAAAATTCTGACGAAGCTTTCCACTGATGTGTGCTAAAACTCTGTGACCGTTTTCCAGTTCTACCTGAAACATGGTATTAGGTAATTTTTCAACAACTGTTCCTTCGATTTCAATTACATCGGACTTAGACATTACGACTCCTCCTGTATTATGCGTTCCTTTGCTTATTTAAATATAATTTAATTATTCTGCGAATATCTTCCTCTTTCACCGTCTTACCGTCTTTGAGGCTTTGAATCACATGGTCATCTTCCAATACTTTGATAATCTGAACATGCTTTTTCTTTTTTTTCTTAGGATGCAATACGGTTCTTGCCTTTCCGTCTGCTATCCATAAATATTCATTCTCCTCTGCAATTATAACAAAAACTTTTCCTTTGTCATGTCCTGCCTTAGAGGTCGCAAGATATCCTATATTCATTTCTCGCTCCTTTCATTCTACCGAAAGTTATAAAAAAAGCAAGCTTTTTTTTACAGAAAAACAAGGTTCTTAAAGAATGGTCAGTATTTCCGGTTCTCCTTCAGTTATCAGAATCGTATTTTCATAGTGTGCGGATGGAAGTCCATCTTCTGCTACCACTGTCCAATCATCAGAAAGCCATTTAACATCTGCTCGTCCCAGGTTAATCATAGGTTCAATGGCAAGAGTCATTCCGGGCTGCAGCTTTAATCCCCGTCTCTTTTGCTTAAAGTTGGGAATCTGTGGATCTTCATGTAGGTTAGTACCAATTCCATGTCCCACCAGATCTCTTACAATTCCATAACCAAACTGTGAAATATAAGCATCGATGGCATTGGAGATATCGTACAAATGATTTCCCGGCTTCGCCATTTTAATTCCTGCAAAAAAACTATTTTTAGTTTCTTCTACCAATTTCTGTATCCGTGGATCCACCGTACCTACAAAGTGTGTTCTGGCAGCATCAGAATGGTACCCCTTATAAATCAGGCCGGCATCTAAGCTAACAATATCTCCTTCTTTCAGAATTCTATCTTTTGCGGGAATTCCATGTACTACCTCTTCATTCACTGAAACACATACGGAAGCAGGATAACCATGATAATTCAGAAAATTAGGAATACAATCGCAACTGCGAATAAGTTCTTCTCCAGTCTTGTTGATTTCCCAGGTGGAAATACCGGGTTTGATAATCTTTCCAAGTTCTTCATGCACCTTTGCTAAAAGCTTACCTGCCTGTCGCATAAATTCAATTTCACGTTCTGATTTAATTGATACAGCCATATATTATATTTTTCTTCCTTTCTAGCCCAAAATGTTTACAATTGCTGCAAACACTTCTTTCATGTCAACAGTGCCGTCAACTTCCTTTAATACACCTCTTTTATTATAAAAATCAATAAGAGGCTGTGTCTGCTCATGATATACATCTAATCTCTTTTGAACAGTTTCAGGCTTATCATCATCTCTTAAAACAAGTTCTTTTTCACATCTGTCACAAATTCCTTCTGTTTTAGGTGGAATATGTTCAATATGATAAGTGGCACCACAGGAAAGGCATGCTCTTCTTCCTCCCATACGTCTTACAATATTTTCATCAGGTACTTCTACATTTACTGCATAATCAATCTTATCCTGAAGATTGTTAAGTGCCTCTTCTAACACCTCTGCTTGGGGGATTGTTCTTGGAAATCCATCTAATACATAGCCGTTTTTGCAGTCATCCTTTGCCACACGGTCAAGAAGAATTTTAACTGTTAATTCATCAGGTACCAGCTGACCTTTGTCCATATAGCTCTTGGCTTCTTTTCCTAATTCGGTACCATCCTTAATATTTGCTCTGAAAATATCTCCGGTAGATATGTGGGGAATTTGATATTTATCAGCAATCATTTTTGCCTGAGTTCCTTTTCCTGCACCAGGTGCTCCTAACATAACAATTTTCATTTTATTGTCCTCACTTATTTAATCTTTTTATCACAAAAGGCAGAACAAAAATGTCCTGCCTCCTGCCATTAGTCATTTAAAAAACCTTTATAATTACGTACCAGCATCTGAGATTCCACTGTTTTCATGGTTTCTAAGATTACACTTACAATAATAATCAAGCTTGTTCCTGCAAAGGAAACAGTTGCGTTAAAGATACCACTAAATACAAATGGTAATACGCCAATGATTGTTAAACCGCAAGCTCCGATAAAAATAATGTAGTTTAAGATTCTGGATAAGTAATCGCTGGTGGGTTTTCCGGGTCTGATACCTGGAATGAATCCACCCTGCTTTTTCATGTTGTTTGCAATTTCAAACGGATTAAATGTTACTGATGTATAGAAGTAAGCAAAGAATACAATCAATACTACATAAACAATTAAGCCGATAGAATACCATGGTGCTGAAGGTTTCACCCAGTTAGCTGAGTTCATACCATTGAGGATTTCTCCCCAGAAGCCTTTCGGATTAGCACCAACAAGATTTACAATTACCAAAGGTAACTGGAAAAGACTGGATGCAAAGATGATAGGAATAACACCGGCAGTATTTACCTTTAAAGGAATATTACTGCTCTGTCCACCAAGCATTTTCCTTCCCTGTACTTTTTTCGCATACTGTACCGGAATTTTTCTGGTTCCGCCGTTTAACAGGATAACAAGAACAATCATACCAATTACAATTGCAATAATAATAAGACCTGCTAAAACTCCTGTTGCAATAGCTTTTCCCTGAATAAACTGTTTATACAAATTAATAAAATCTTCAGGAAGTCTGGAAATAATATTAATTACTAAAACAACTGAAATTCCGTTACCGATACCATTTTCAGTAATTCTTTCACCCACCCACATAAGGAAGGCACTACCTGCTGTAAGAGCAAAAATTACTGTAATTACATTCAGGAAATTATATTCCTGTAATAAACCGCTTCTACCGAAACCGATTGCCATAGCTGCTGACTGAATCAATGCAAGTCCTACTGTAACATATCTGGTAATAGATGCAATTTTCTTTCTTCCATCTTCTCCATCCTTCTGCATTTCTTCCAATTTTGGAATTGCTATTGTAAGAAGCTGCATAATAATGGAGGATGTGATGTACGGAGTAATATTCAATGCAAAAATAGACATATTTTCGAAAGAACCACCGGTAAACGCATCCAATAAGTCAAAAGCACCACCTGTTTGTCCAGTAAACCAGGCTGAAAAATATTCTCTGTGCACTCCGGGAACCGGAAGCTGTGATCCTAAACGGATCACAACCAGCATACCCAAAGTATACAAAAGTTTGCTACGTATTTCTTTTATTTTAAATGCATTCTTCAGTGTAGTAAGCATATTAGATCACCTCTGCTGTTCCACCAAGGTTCTCAATTTTTTCTTTAGCACCGGCACTGAATGCATCTGCTTTTACGTTGAGTTTCTTGGTTAATTCTCCGTTTCCGAGGATCTTAACTCCATCTCTGGGATTCTTAACTACTCCTGCTTCAATTAATGTTTCAACAGTAACTGTTGCTCCATCTTCAAATCTTTCTAATGCACTAACGTTAATTCCAACGATTTCTTTCTTATTAAAGTTCTTGAAACCTCTCTTAGGAATACGTCTGTATAACGGCATCTGTCCACCTTCGAAACCTACTCTGGGTGCTCCGGAACGTGCCTTCTGACCTTTATGTCCTTTTCCGGCTGTTTTACCGTTTCCTGATCCGTGTCCACGACCTCTTCTAAAATTATCGCTGTGTTTAGAGCCGGCTGCCGGTCTTAAATTAGATAATTCCATTCTGACACCTCCTTACGCTTCTTCTACTTTAAGCATATAGCCTACTTTTTTAATCATTCCTCTTGTTGCTTCATTATCAGGCATCAAAACAGTTTTGTTAAGCTTTCTAAGACCCATAGCTTCTACAACTGCTCTGTTTTTGGGAACAGCACCAATAGGAGATTTCACTAAAGTGATTTTTAACATTTTATCTGCCATTTTTCTCTCCTCCTAGCCTAAAATTTCTTCAACAGTTTTTCCACGTCTGCTTGCCACTTCTTCAGGGGATTTTAAGCTCTTTAATCCTGTAATTGTAGCAAGTACAACGTTCTGTTTATTATTAGATCCTAATGATTTTGTACGGATATTTTTAATACCTGCAAGTTCACACACGATACGTGCAGGACCACCTGCGATGATACCGGTACCTTCAGGAGCTTTCTTTAAAAGAACACTTGCAGAACCGAATTTTCCAATGTAATCATGTGTTACAGATTTATTTTCATCCATAGCAACCGTTACAAGATGCTTCATGGCATCTTCTTTTCCTTTACGAATTGCTTCCGGAATTTCAATAGCTTTACCAAGACCGGCACCAACGTGTCCGTTACCATCTCCTACTACTACTAAAGCTGTAAAACGCATGTTACGTCCACCTTTTACAGTTTTAGTTACTCGTTTAATAGTAACAACTTTGTCGTTTAACTCTAACTGGCTTGGATCTATGATTGTATGTTTCATAAAAGTTTGACCTTTCCTTTCCTAGAATACTAAGCCAGCTTCTCTGGCTGCTTCAGCTAAAGCTGCAACTTTACCCTGGTAAATGAAGCCGCCACGATCGTAAACCACTTCACTAATACCTTTTTCAATAGCTCTCTTTGCGATTAAAGTTCCTACATATGCTGCTGCATCAACGTTGTTGGTTTTTTCTAATTCAGCCTTAACTTCTTTTTCCATGGTAGAAGCTGCAACTAAAGTCTTACCAACTGTATCATCAATAATTTGAGCATACATATGATTATTACTTCTGAAAACCGCTAAACGTGGTCTTTCAGCTGTACCGCTAAAACGGTTACGTGTTTTCATGTGTTTTTTAACACGAACTTCTTGTCTTGATTTCTTACTAACCATTGTTTACTCTCCTTATCTATTTCTTACCGGTTTTACCAACTTTACGTCTGATAACTTCATCAGAATACTTAATACCTTTTCCTTTGTAAGGCTCAGGTCTTCTCTTATCTCTGATTTCAGCCGCAAATTGTCCAACTTTTTCTTTATCGATACCTCTTACGAAGATAATGTTATTTCCTTCAAGAGTTGTTTCAACTCCTTCAGGATCAGTCATTTCTACCGGATGAGAGTAACCAAGGTTCAGTGTTAAAACCTTACCTGCTTTAGAAGCCTTGTAACCAACACCGTTTACTTCTAACTTCTTCTCATAACCCTGAGTAACACCAACTACCATGTTGTTAATCAGAGTTCTTGTTAATCCGTGAAGAGATTTCATTCTTTTTAAATCATTAGGTCTGGTAACAATTACTTCTGCACCTTCTAATTTGATTTCCATCTCTGAAGGTAACACTCTTTCTAATGTTCCCTTAGGACCTTTTACAGTCACTTTATTATTTTCTGCAATTTCTACAGTTACGCCTGCAGGAACCGCGATTGGCATTCTTCCTATACGTGACATGCCCGTACCTCCTATAAATAATCAATCACCATACAAACGCAAGTACTTCTCCACCTACGTTAAGTTTTCTAGCTTCTTTGTCTGTAACAACTCCTTGGTTGGTAGAAATGATAGCAGTACCAAGTCCACCAAGTACCTGAGGAAGTTCTTCCTTGCTGGCATAAACACGAAGACCGGGTTTGGAAATTCTCTTAATTCCGGAAATAATCTTTTCGTTTTTATCAGCACCATATTTTAAGGTAATATGGATTGTTTTGAATGTTCCGTCTTCAATAACGTCATATTTTGTAATGTATCCTTCATCTAAAAGGATTTTAGCAATAGCTAATTTCATTTTAGAAGCAGGTACATCTACTGTATCATGCTTTGCAGAGTTAGCATTACGAATTCTTGTCAGCATATCTGCAATAGGATCGCTCATTGTCATTTAAATATCCTCCTTATAAATTAGGCCTACCAACTTGCTTTTTTAACTCCGGGGATTTGTCCTTTATATGCTAATTCACGGAAGCAAATTCTGCAGATTCCGTATTTTCTTAAATATGCATGTGGACGACCACAGATTTTGCAACGACTATATTCTCTTGTAGAGAATTTCTGTGCACGCTGCTGTTTAATCTTCATTGCTGTTTTAGCCATGAATGTTTACCTCCTTATTTTGCGAATGGCATATTAAATAATGTCAATAATTCACGGGCTTCTTCATCAGTTTTAGCTGTAGTAACAAAGATTATATCCATACCTCTTACTTTATCTACTTTATCATATTCGATTTCAGGGAAGATAATCTGCTCTTTAATACCAAGGGCATAGTTTCCTCTTCCGTCAAATGCGTTAGGATTAACTCCTCTAAAGTCACGTACACGAGGTAATGCTAAGTTTACTAAACGATCTAAAAACTCATACATTTTTTCTCCACGTAATGTTGTCTTACATCCGATAGACATACCTTCTCTGATTTTGAAGTTAGCAACGGAATTTTTTGCTTTTGTAAGAACAGCTTTCTGACCTGCAATTGTTTCCATATCCTTAACTGCAGATTCTAAAAGTTTAGCGTTGTCTTTTGCTTCTCCAACACCCATGTTAATTACAATTTTGTCAAGCTTCGGTACTTCCATAACGTTCTTATATCCGAATTTTTTCATCATTGCATTAACGATCTCGTCTTTATATAAATCTTTAAGTCTGCTCACGCTATTTGGCCTCCTTCCCAGAATTAATCAATAACTTTTCCTGTTGTTTTTGCAAAACGTACTTTTTTGTCGCCTTCCATTTTGAAACCTACTCTTGTAGCTTTTCCTTCATGAACAAGCATTACGTTAGATGCATCAATAGGAGCTTCTTTTTGAACAATTCCGCCATTTGGGTTGCCTGCTGAAGGTTTTGTATGTTTTGTAATCATATTAATACCTTCCACAACAACCTTGTTCTTTTTCTGATCTACAGTAAGAACTTTGCCTTCTTTATCTTTATCTTTTCCGGCGATAACTTTAACTGTGTCGCCTTTCTTAATTTTAAACATACCGGCACCTCCTTATAATACTTCGGGAGCCAGGGAAACAATTTTCATAAACTGTTTTTCACGAAGCTCTCTGGCTACTGGTCCAAAAATACGGGTTCCTTTTGGAGTTTTATCATCTTTAATGATAACAGCAGCATTTTCATCAAATTTAATATAAGAACCGTCTTTACGACGAGCGCCTTTTACTGAACGAACTACTACAGCTTTTACAACATCACCTTTTTTAACAACGCCGCCTGGTGTTGCATCTTTAACACTAGCAACGATGATATCGCCGATGTTCGCATATCTTCTTGTAGATCCACCTAATACTCTGATGCAAAGTAATTCTTTAGCACCGGTATTATCTGCAACCTTTAATCTGGTTTCCTGTTGAATCATGCTAATTCTCCTTCCAATAATGGTATTCCTATAAATGTCCCATTAATTATTTTGCTCTTTCGATAATTTCTACAAGTCTCCATCTCTTGTCTTTAGATAAAGGTCTTGTTTCCATTACTTTTACTGTATCACCAATTTTGCACTCATTATTTTCGTCATGTGCCTTTAACTTGTAAGTTCTCTTTACGATTTTATTGTAAAGAGGATGCTTTACATGGTCTTCAATGGCAACAGTAATTGTTTTATCCATCTTATCGCTGGTAACTTTACCAGTACGGGTTTTTCTTAAATTTCTTTCCACGATAATTCTCCTTTCCAAATCGTCCTAAACTAAATGATATTAAACAACTTATGCTTTTGCTTTCTGTGTAATAACAGTCTGAATTCTTGCAATGTTTTTTCTAACTTCTTTAATTCTAGCTGTGTTGTCTAACTGATTTGTTGCGTTCTGGAATCTCAAATTGAAAAGTTCTTTTTTAGCAGCTACTAATTCGTTTGCTAATTCTGCAGCTGATTTTGTGTTTAAATCTTCTACATACTTATTAGTTTTCATTTGACAC
>JAFYWD010000252.1 GCA_017558205.1 Lachnospiraceae bacterium
AAGTTTATGAGTAAGCCTGTTGTGACAGATGCGGATGGTAAGGTATTAAAAGCAGGTCAGGATTATGACACAGCCTACTTTAATGCTGAAGGTACAGAAATGACCAAGAAGGATACCCCTCAGGCCGGAAGTGAGATTACAGTTAAAGTAACAGGAAAAGGTCTGTATAATGGAGGAACCCTTACAGAAACCTATACTATTACTGAGCTTGACTTTACAAAAGCTAAAATCAAGATAAAAGCGAAAGCTTATACCGGCGATTCTATTATACTTACAAAAGAGGATATTGAATCTGTAGTAGTAAACAAGGTTGATATTACAAAAGATTTTGAAACAAGCTATGAAATAGTAGAAGGAAGCTATAGTAATAATGTGAAAAAAGGTACTGCCAAAGTGACTTTAAAAGGTCTTGGGAACTACGGTGGTAATAAAACTGTAACCTTTAAGATTACAACAAAGAACTTTGTATGGTTTTGGAATTTATTCCAATAAGCTTTAAAAAATAAATAATTTTCTGCCGGCATTAATTGCCGGCAGTTTTTTTCGAGTTTTAATTATAAAAGTAGAATTATTACTAAAAAATATAATTATTTTACAATAATTATAGACAAAGTATTCAAAATAAAATAAACTAAACCTATATGCGACATAAAATATCCAGAATGTTTTTTACATAGGAGGAAAGGAAATATGAAAAAGAGGTACATAAGATTTTTATCATTATGTCTTGCAGTAAGTATGGCAATACCATCGCTGCCGGCTTCTGCAACGGGTTTCGGTAATAGTATGATATCGGAAAACTCACTTTCTGAGGACAGTGTTCTGACTGGGGAGGAAGAACTTCCTGAGGATGCTCTGATTTTGGAAGAAGAACTTCCTGAAGACAGTTTGCTTCCGGGAAAGGATGAACTTTCTGAAGATATCTTGCTTCCGGAGGCGGAAGAAGTACCGGAGGAATCTACTGTTTCAGACAATGTAATAACTATAGAGGAGGAGATTGAGATAGCAACGGAAAATCCTCAGACTATCTCTCAAAATCTTCTAACATCAGAGGTGAGTCCTCAGCAGTTAACTACCAAAACTCAGGCAGATTCCACTACCCTTACCCTGGGAGGAAGCATCAGTGAAATGTTTACCTCTCACGGAATCTGGGTATTTGTGGGAGGAAAGGATATCGCCGGTGGCTTTGATCAGGTTCAGGGAGCTCGTAACTACATAGGACAGTTTGAAGAATATATTCGCTGGCAGAAATCAGGCTATCAGATACCTCCCAGACAAAGATATACCTTTAATATTGGAAAACCGGGTCGTACCCTGGAACAGGTAGTAGATCAATGGTCAGATCTTGTTTTACCTTATCAGGCAAAAGCGGCAGTTTGGTTTTTAGGAGAAGAAGATTATAATCTGGGAGAGGTACATCTTACCACCTTTAAAGCAGATTTAGTGGAATTTATTAATAAATCTCTTGCCCTGAAGGAAAATACAGGATTTGCTGTAATCCAGCTTCCTTATCATACGGGAAATGAGCAGAAGGATAGTAATATTTCTTTATATATTCAGGAAATAAGAGATACAATAGCAGATACCTTTGGACAGGAACAGGCAAAATGCAACCGTATTGTATTGGTAGACCATTTTACTCCCACTGCAGCAGAGACTATTTCCGACTGGACAACTGCTTATTTGTCAAATGGAAGTTTGAATGCCAAAGGTCATTTTGAAATAGCGAAGCAATTGACTAAGTCAGTCTTGGAAACTCCCGCTAACAATACTTTTCCTTCCTCTTTGGTAGGACAGGTATTAGACAATAGGGAGTATAAAAGACCGGATTTGTTCCTGGAAGAAGAGCCTGATATTACTTCCTCAGGGAATTCGCTGACCGTATCCATTCCAAGTCAGCTGCGTCAGCAGTACGGAAATTTATGGAAATATGAGGTTACTCTTACTTCAGCTAATGGAGAAGCTACCACTGTTAGCGGAAGAATGGATGTATCAGAAGGTAATCCAGTTGAAATTTTAGGTTTAATAGAAGGAAGTACTTATTTATTACAGTTGAGAGATGCTTTGGAAAGTGTGCAGCTGGCATCTGTAGAAGGAACTGTGGGAAATTCTGCCAATGAGAAGCATCAGCCCACTATTTTTAAGGAAAGTACTAACGATAAACAGAAACAGTTAAAGCACCTATTAGACAGTGAAGAACCTCTCCGCTGGCTTTTTGTAGGTGATTCTATTACCCATGCCTGCTTATATACCAATGAATATGATGGGATTACTCAGCTTTTTGAAAAATATGTAAGAGGTACTCTTGGAAGAGAAGATGATGTAATTTTAAATACTGCAGTAGCCGGTGCACGAATTACCGATACTCTTACCAATGATCAGGTAAGATTATCTTATGGTGCTGATGTGGTATTTTTAATGATGGGTACCAATGATGCGACTTATTCAGGAGAAAACTCTCCCCAGGAATTTGAAGCTAATCTGAATTCTTTGTTAGATAAAATAGAACAGTATAATCCTGATTCCCTGGTAGTATTGCGTTCTCCTTTATGGTCCGGTACAGAAACCAACCAGAATCAGATTTACCAGGATCGTTGGAAAACCATGATTCCTATGACCAAGGTAATGGAAAGAGTGGCGCAGGAAAGAGGAGCCTTTTTTGTAGAGCAGTACAGTCCCAGTACCTTGGCTCTTCACGGCTTTCCCTGGCTTTCTTCCAATGGTACAGGTGGAAATCTTATTTTTGGCGATTATCTCCATCCCAATGATCTGGGACATATTTTTATGTTCCGTCAGCTGATTAAAGAGCTGGGACTTTGGACAAATGACAGCCCATTAACGCATTTACTTTATGATAAGATTTCAACTACTGTAAAGGAAAAGTCTACAGATTTTTCAGGTGCAATTACCGTATCAGCAAATACAGGCTCTATTAGCCTGGAGGTGGATACTTTACGACAGCTGGAGCCTTCTTTAGGTTCCGTATCTTTAACAGTTACCAATAATAATACAAAACAAAGCTGGTCTACATCGGCTACTATGAATGTAGTACTGGATGAAGAGGAAAGAACCCGTCTGGTTACATGGGAAGATGATCAGGTTCTTACTATTTCTAATTTGTTAGCCGGCCAGGGCTATGAGGTTAAAGTGTCAGGATGGTCAACCGATGCGGCACAGGAAATTATATTAAAGAAATATGTGGTTTTAGATCAGACAGAGTTACCAACAGAACCGGATAACACTGCCGGTTATTTTAAATATTTGAAAGATACTGATGGTGTAGATAATAATGGAAGATATATAATTACCTTTGCCAATTCCGCAGGTAATCGTGTTTTATACAGCCATTCA
>JAFYWD010000253.1 GCA_017558205.1 Lachnospiraceae bacterium
CCAGTGCATCTATTGTTAATCTAAGATGTGATTTTCTGCAACGTACCAATGATAAATTCGTAAGTTCATCCTTGTCTAAGGTTGTCACATAAGTACGATTTCCTAAAACATCATGTACTTGTTCTAATGAAATACAATCTTTCCTTGGAAGATTCAGTAATTCCAAATCTGTTATTTCACAATAACGTTGATATTTCTTCATCCAAGGGTATTCTTTAGTCCATTCAGGCTCCACTCTATTTTTATTATAATTATTTACAGCCTTTCCACGTCCCACAATTCTTATTGCTGGTTTACCATTATTATCCGTTGTATAAGAAAATAGAAATAGTTTATCTCCGGTGTTTATACCACTAGGACGTGTTGTAAAATTAACAATGTATTTTGGTTTTCCATCTATTGTCACTTCTGCTATTGAAGGAATCTCATCTCCTGGTATACGATCATCTCCGTTTCCTTCAAACTTCGCCCACACCTGATGTTTAAAATCTGTTCTCTTCGAACTATTATCTGCAAACAAGTCATGTATAGGGTCTACATCTACTTTTTCAATCTCTTTCTTTTCCCAATTTACATCTTTTACCTTTGTACCTACAATTTTTCTATTTGCACCAAACATTTTATATGAAATTGTAGTACTATCTTTCTGGAAGGTTTTATCTGCCTCAATGTATGTTTCTTCTATTTGTTCAATCAATTCTTTTGTAACAAAGCCTTCATTTTCCTTACAATGAGCAATTAAATCATCTATAACAAACTGTGCTTTCTCTTTTACTGACAAGTCATCTGTTAGAATGGATAATTCAAAATTCTTTTCTAATCCTGCCAATGTGAAATTTGCTGAGCCTATAATTACATATTCTTCATCAAACATATAAAGTTTTGCATGCAATCCCTTTATAGCATATATTTCTACTCCTGCTTCCAGTAAAAGTTTTAAAGCTTTTAAACTATTTACTCCATCAATCAAATCTTTTATGTATATTCTTGTCACTAAGGTACAGTTTATATTTCTTTTTTTACAAATCTTACAGAGCATCTCCGCTGTTTTCACTGATAGAAATGGTGATACTATCTGAATACTTGATTCTGATTTATTAAATAATTCTTCTATCTGTTCACGTGTCTTTTCTGAAATTAACTCTATCATTATCCCAGTCTCCTTAGCTCTGTATAAATTTACTTCTAGTGTATCATATTTTAACTTAGCTTGACATCAAAAGAAAAGGAGGCTTTCTTTCGCCTCCCTCTAAACTATAAATTTAATAACATTTTCACAAGATGTATATCAATTGAATATTGCAGTATCAATTGACCTCGAAATTAGATTTTTCATATTACATCAAAAGAGTTATTATGATATTCTTTATCGAAAAAATATGTAAAAAATTGGCGTACATTCAGGCTTTCTCCTTTCCTTCTATGTTCACTTTTGTGTTCACTTTTAGTATATCCAATGCATCAACCTTCATTTTACAAGGGTTTCTAAATTTAAGCATGGGTTCAAGTCCCATCTTCCGCAGGAAAAATAAGGAGTAGGGAATACCTACTCCTTATTTTTTATCTGTCTCAGCCTATTATTTAACCTATTTTTTACTTTATGCAACTCTTTTATAATCATACTTAGAAAACAGCCAATATACTCCTTTTACTTCCCATATAAACGGATATACCCACCAAAATAACAGAAAAAACAAACATCCCACCGAACACCAACCTCCTGTAAGTAAAAGAATTTCCTTGATTTTATCACATGTATTAGAAGCTCTATTTTCTATCGTATCAAGCTCTTTTAATCCCAAATATGACATCAGCCACTGTATTTCACTTGTTCTTTGATCCATAAATACATCCTCTTCCCCTTTTTTTAATTAAAAATCATAATCATCAGGATCTAATCCTGCTTCTTCAAGAACCGCTCTCCTTTCATACTCATTCATATATTCCAAATCAATCGGATCAATTCCTGCAATTTCCAATTCTGTTAAATTATCCTCTTCCTCCTCCTGCATGGATGTGATAAATTGAAACTCTATTGCACGTTCCCAAGCATCAAGCTTTCCATCACGATTCATGTCAAACATTGTTCCAAAAATTCCTTTTCCCATAATTTACCTCCCTATAATTGTTTTTTTATTTTTAAGACTTATGATAACATTGAGAATATTACCTTTGTCTTAAGGTATACAAAGGTCGCTGTTTTGACTTTTCTAACCTATCCCAATCCTACATTAACACCTGTCCAATAAGATGGTCAGCATGTCTAAAAACTATGTCTAAAAACTATGTTTTAAAACTATGTCATAAAACTATGTTTATAAATATAAAGAGATACCCGACTAAATATCGAGTACCTCTTTTAGGTTAATTCATCTTATTAGAAATTATACATAGCTCCCTTTAAAATGATAATAAATTCTGTAAGCTTTCTGCCAGGCCTGACCACCAGTTAGTATTAGCGTCACGCTGTACAATCTTAAAGGTTACTGTCTTTTCTCCTCCAAAGTCTCCCTTACCACGAAGTGTTACCTTGGCTGTACCTTTGTTTACATTCTTCACGTAGCTATCTTCTACCACCTCGATGTTCGCCACCTTATTCTCTCCATCTTCCAGATACAGATTTCCTACATTCTTAAGAGAAGGAGTTTTAGCAAACTGACTGTCACTGATGATTTCAATGGGTGAACCTGAATACTCCTGAGGTTTAATACTAAAGCTTGCTTTACTGATATCATGTCCTTCTTTCAGAAGACGATAAGTTCCTGTTGCTGTTCCTGCATAATTATTTCCTTGTAATTCTACCAAGATTTTAATCTTAGTTCCTGCCGGTACATTTAAAGCTTTATCTGTAGTCAGACTTAATTCTTTTCCTGGTGTTAATTCTCCTTCATAGTCTTCCGGTAAGCTTTCAATGGTGTACTTGGCTTCTGCCAATTTTGCCTCACTCTTTGTAAGAGCTTTTCCATCTTCGTCCAGTACCTTAAAGCTTTGCTTCCAGCTTAAATTTTTACCTGTTTTTACTACCAGGTCTTTGGCTGTTACTGTAACACCATCTGCATATGTGCTCAGTTCTTTTTTCATTACAAGGAACTCAACAGTAGTACTGTCTCCATAGTTTCCTTTTCCTTTAATGGTTGCTGTTGCCGGCTGACCTACTGTCTTATTATTCTTGTAGCTTACAGTAAAGTCTTTGCCTTCTACCAAAGTAGCTGTACCATCTGTGATAATCATTTTAGGCTTGCTGCCACCCTTCATGAAAGGTGACTGCCATTTATCATCAGCATCCTGAATACTTCCGGCTAATTCTATATCGATTCCTTCAGCCTTGATTGATCTTGTATTAATTTTATAGGTTATCTTCTTGGTTCCGCTGTAGCCCTTTTCAGGATCTCCTGTAAGAACCATGGTAGCTGTACCCTTATTGATATTCTTCTGGTAGCTTACTGCATAGAAATCATTTTCACTTACTGACTTACCGGCAATCTTAAGTTTACTTTCTGCCTCTAAAAGTTTTACTTCTTCTCCGGTGTAGGGATAGCCATCCTTACTTACTCCCTCTACTGCTACCTTAGCCATGGATTCTCCCGTTACCTTATAGGATACTACCTTGCTTCCGCTGTACTTATCAAGACCGGTAATTACTGCATAAGCTGTTCCTACCTTATCATTGTCAATATAAGTTACGGAATAATCTGTACCCTTTGTCATAGGAGCACCATTATAAGTTACATCTAAGGAAGGCTCTTCAGGAGTTTCCTTCCATGCTACTGATTTTGCAATCTTTACTTTCGCTTTGCTAATAGCATTATCGTTTACGATATGATAAGAAACATCTGTAGTTCCGCTAAAGTTACCTGTTCCCCTAATAGTTACAGTATATTCACCTACTGCTTTACATTCTACCTTCTGACCTTCTGCATTTTTTACTTCAAAGGTATAATCCTTGTTATTCTTTAAGGCTTTTCCCTTCCAGCTTACTACCGGCTTAGGTGCCTGTGCCTTTTTAGCATTATAGATCGCTGACATTTTTTCGATTGCCAGATCATTAGCAGAAATGGAATATGGATTAATCCGGAAGAATACCTGCTTGGTTCCCTTGTAGTCCCCCTTCATTTTCAGCACTACCTGAGGTGCTTTGGCAGCTTCAAATTTACCGGATTCTTTAGCTTTAGGATTAATCTTAAGCAGTTCTTCAAATGCCTTCAAATCCTCTGTTGTATAGGTGTATGCATTTTGGTTATTCTTATAAGAAACAGTGTAGTCTGTTCCCTCTTTTAACATAACATTTCCGTCATATACACGGAATGTCTGTGTCTGTTTTGCTCCGGTATACTCTAAATCTTCCATACCGGCTGTCCAGATACCACTTGGAACTTCAGTAAGTCCTGTACGGTCTTTAGGAAGGATATCTCCCCAGTCAAGGGTATCCTCACCACCGGGCGTATCTCCACCACCGGGAATATCTGTTCCTTCTTCTACTACAGTGTATACAAATTCAGCCACTTCACTATTTTCACAGTTTTCTGCCACTGCAATAGCTTTAATAGTAGTACTTCCTAGGGTTGTCAGTTTTATAGACTCCTGATACAGATTTCCGCTTGATACAGTGGGAGCCGTACCATCAGTAGTATAGTAGATGGATGCATTAGCTGCTTCTGTACTAAGAGTAATTACCCCATTAACACTTACACTACTTCCTGTCTGTTTGTCCGCCACAGGTGCATTTACTTTCCATGCTGCTACTAAGGTAAGATCTCCTGTAACAGGATTTGCAAAGTTATACAGTCCTTCTGTTGTACCCTGAAGCTTCCAGCCTAAGAACTGATATCCTGTCTTAGCAGGTGCTGTAGGTTCCTGGGCTAATCCATTTTCACTAACGCTTTGAGAAGTGGCTAAAACATTGCCATCAATGTCATTAAAGGATACAGTATAAGTACTTTCCTCTGGATCAACATCCGGATCTTCCCCAGGATTTTCTTCATCAAATAAAATATCAGGAACCAACTCTCTAATTGGAATATTTTTAAAGATAATATCATCATTAGTAGTCTCATACAGAATACCGATAGAACTATCTTTTAACTCAGTAATACTGGAATAAGCATATCTATCTGTTGCACTAGGATCAATGTCATAAGTAGCAACTAATGATAAAGGCTTTCCTGCAGTATTCATATCCACAGTAAACACATAAATTTTTCCATTACGTCGGTCTGATGTATCTCCCGGTGTGGAATATAAAATTACAGGCTTGCCATCAATTGTTTTAGAATAACGAATGGCTGATACCTGACATCCATTAGAATTACGTTTTGTAACGCCTTCTACTGTAACAACGCTTCCTGCCTTCCATTTCCCATCTACCAAAGTATGGTCTGTATACTGTACATAATTTGTTCCACTTCTAAAGAATTGACGTACCGTTGTACTATCCAATTGTACCAAACAACTTTCACTGGACCAGTTAGAAGAAGTTGAGGCATCCTCAGAACGTGTCCATGTTTTTCCTCCATCAGTGGAATAGATAAAGCTGGAAATCTGGTTACTAAAAGTATAAACAGGTAACATTACAGTACCATGCTCTGTATTGTCATCTATCCAAAGCCCGGCACCCGGTCCAACACCATAAAAGATATCCAGATTTTCACCTTTTCTGATCTGTGAATTTAATAACATAGGTGCTGACCAACTGTTACCACCATCCTCGGATGTAATCAGATAAAGGTAGGTTGCTGCACGAACGTGCAGTAAGGCGTTATTGAAAAATACATTCTGATGAACAATGGACGTACCACCATTTAACTGTTGACAATACATCTTATCTCTATCAGCTGTATAGAGGTAAAAATAGCGATCCATATAAAAGGAAGGGGTTGTACTATAGCTACCATCAGCTAATGCTTCGTAAATAGGAGCTAATGCCTCTTTCGCATCACTTTCAAAATCTCCTACATAATAGCTATAATTGTTGTCATCCTGAATGTCCGGATCCCATGTCCTATATAATACCAGACGCTTTTCTCCATTAATTTCTATATAACCGGAAGCTGCATCAGGTTGTTTTGGTGCCGTATTAATAGCAACTCCACCGGGATACAAATCTGCCATCAGGTAGATTTTATCCTTGCCATCTCTTACCATAACAGCATCTATGAAGCAGGCACCATAGTTATGTTTAGAATCCGTACTATCATTAAAATACATGGGAAGACTAAATTCCCAAGTTTTTCCCTTATCTTTTGATTTACTTACCATAATATCTATGGAGCAGGCATCACCCGTATGATTCCAACGAGCATCAGCTGCTGCTACCATAGTTCCGTCACTTAACGTAACTAAGGCAGGAATTCGGAAATATCGGCTATTTCCTGTGTTGGGTGAAAAGGGCTGATTCTGTGTAGTCCCGGTAGGTGGCTCTGGTTCTTTAATGGTCGCCATCAACCTTTGACTTTTATAAAAATAAAGACCAGCTTCCGTATCACTTAAGCCATATGAAGAGGAGAAATACTTTCCTCCTTCCACAGGATTTTTCAAAGAATATGTCCCACTTTCTTCCAAGTATGTAATGATAATAGGCTGTGACTCTGCATTCATTTTGACACCGGTATTATCGGTTTTTGCTTCATTTAAATCCAGATAATAATTATTGGATTTACTTTGTAAGGCAAACTTCCCTTCTCCTACAGCAATCACCTTCCAGGTTACTGTATCTACCGCCATATTTACATTCAAAGTTCCCGAATCTGTCATTCCTCTGGTATAAAAATTAGTATAAGAGGTTCCATTAGCATCTAGAATTTTACTACCATTATAAATTACAAATTCGTCACCCTCCTGAATACTTCCAGTATAAGGCAAATAACCCTCAACATAGAAATTATCTGTATCATATACAGGCTTTTGAGCAAGGCTTGCTACTGCATAATTCAAATCTTCACAAGCTCTGTCTATTTGTGATTGGGTAACACCGGACTGTGCATCCTTGTACTCATTCGCTACCCGCAAAGCTTCTGTATATACCTTCCAGCTTTTACCCAAATAGTCATTTTCTGAATAATTTGCACCTTCAGCATTTGTAATAGCCTGAATTAAGGCTGCTTTATCAAGTGCAACTGCCTGATTATCCTTGGTATAAAGGTAAATAGGATAGTGTGTAATAGTTCCTTTAGGTCCCCAGAAATCTGTTCTGTATGTCTTATAACCATTTTCTTCTCCAAATACCGTAAACTCGAGATAACGATCTCCGTTTGTGATTACATAATCTCCGTTTGACTCAGTCACTGTCATTTTACTTTTAGAAGCACTGAACAGATTACCTCCAAGACTCAAAAAATTTCCGTTAGAGGTTCGGAAACTATATCCATCATCCATTCCTTCTACTGTAAAATATAAATCTTCCAACTGTACTGAAGAACTGTCTTTCAAAAAAGTTGCTATAGGATTCTCTGATAAATTAGTTAATTTAGCTGTAATTCTTCCCTCTTGCTGTTCATCTTGCGATAAGCTTCCGGAACTAAAAGAACATCCATTAGTATTTTCATACAAAGCATAAACATCACCATTCTTTGCTACAGAAACAACGATATAATACTTATCTTGTGCCAACGTAGTTCCTGTAACCTGTGTAAATCCTGCAATCTGTGGTGCTGCTTGTTGATTTTCCGAAGCAATAACATTATTAACCATGTTTTCTTCCACAGATAATAAATCCCCACCTTTTTCTTCTACATCAAAAATCTCATTTTCAGAAATAGTATTAACTATTTCTTCTGCCTGAACATATCTTACGTTAGATACCGGCAGGGATCCTGCAAGCAACGATGCGGCAAGCAGCATTCCCCAAAATCTTTTTCTTAATCTTTGCATTTGTAACCTCCTTTTTTCCATTAAACCTTCAGATTTTTTGAAAAAACAAAAAATCACTATAAGAATGCATAATTTTACTCTCATAGTGATTATTTTATCAAATTTTAACAAAATGTAAATATAATTTTTATAATTTTTGTATTTTTTTACCTTTATTATGATTTAAAAATATAATTTCCAGAACTTATTATATAATATTTTTTTGATTTATAATACTCTTCTCGATTATATAACCCTCTACGCCGAAATCTCATTCAACAAAGTAAATCCAAGAATCAACACTCCTCCAACTATCTGCATAACAGTCATGGATTCCCCCAAAAGAGTTACCGAAATAATCACTGCAACCAAAGGATCTATATAGCTTAAAATCGCTGCTTTCTGTCCTGGTAAATCTTTTAAGGAAGAAAAATACATACAATAAGTAATTCCCGTATGAAGAATTCCTACCGTTAGCAGATTTATCCAGCCTGCAGGCTCCATTCCCATAATATTATTACCGCCACTAAAAAGTACATAGGGAATTAATACTGCTATGGCTGCTAAAAATTGAAGGAAGGTTCTGTGAATCCCTTCCACCTTTTTTATAAACTTATTTAAAAGAATAACAGTAGCATAAAAGACTGCTGCCCC
>JAFYWD010000254.1 GCA_017558205.1 Lachnospiraceae bacterium
CATACCTTCTTTGAAAGTGGCTGTAAATGTTGGTGACTGTAAGGTATAAAATACGTATCTATTAATCATATTCAACGGATTAAACATACACAATTTATTTCCAAAGCATACATCTCTATCTAATATACCAATCTTTCTACCAGCACTACCACCTTCAATACACATTAAAATACTATTCTTTTTTGCTATTCTAAATGAATCTGTATAAGGTATTTTAACACCATTTTCATAATCAATTTTTCCTGAAAACTGAACATCTTTCGTACCTATATAATCATATCCTTCACAAATATTCATATATCGGCTCTTTTTTATTGCATCAGAAATACTGTTTCCAGTATACATATCACATAATTCTGATAATCTCACCCACTCCCAAGACTCAGGGATTTCAAAAGGCTTTTCTTCATCAGTAATCTCTGGTAAAGGCTTTTCTTTCTTTATCTTTTTATCCTTTATCAGCTGTTCTTTTTCTGCTTTTATCTTTTTTAACAGTTCCTTGGCAGTCCCTTCTTCAGGTCTTTGCTCCACTAATTTACCCTGAACAGCTAACTGCAGGATACTGTTCTTTAAATCCTGTGCATTCATAGTGTTTTACCCCCAATCAAGGAAGTAATTTTATCCAATACAAAATCTATTTCAGTATTTAAAGCTGCTCTCTTTTCCTGATACTGTTGAATCAAGTCCATAGGGTCAAGAATTTCTTCTTCTTCATGAGGAAAACCACATAGGTCTATATTGTAACCATTAGCTGCAATCTCTTCTACCTTGTACTCTTTTGCCTTTGGGAAACCATCTACGATAATTTCCTCACGGTTATCCCACCAACTAAGTGCAGGATTAAAATGTTCTAATTTCATAGGCTTGGTTTTAGAGAAGTTTTTATACCCCTCCGGCATATCTAAACGATAAAACCAAGTACTTTCTGTAGGCTTTGTATTATCAAAGAATAAAATATTGGTGGTAATAGATGTATACGGAGCAAAAACACTATGGGGCATCCTTATCACTGTATGCAGGTTAAATTCCTCCAGTAACTTCTTTTTGATATTTACTTTTGCATTATCAGTACCAAATAAAAATCCATCAGGTAAGATAATGGCACATCTGCCATTTTTCTTTAATCTGAACATAATTATGTTAATAAACAAATCGGCTGTTTCAGAACTGCGTAATTCCATAGGAAAATTAGACTTCACGGAATCCTTCTCATTACCCCCGTATGGTGGATTCATCAGTACCAAGTCAAATTGCTCCTGTCTTCTATACTCCTTATAATCTGTTTCCAGAGTATTTCCATGAATAATGGTAGGATTATCAATATCATGCAATAACATATTTGTCACACACAGAATATGTGGCAGAGCCTTCTTTTCTACCCCAAACACGCTATTATTGTAGATTTCTCTATTTTCAGTACTCTCACCTGCCTGTTTACTTAAGGAATTTAAGGCAGATACCAAAAATCCACCCGTACCACAGGCAAAATCAGCAATACGCTCACCAAGTTTAGGCTTTGTAACCTGAACCATGAAATCCGTTACTGCTCTCGGAGTATAAAATTCTCCACTGTTACCTGCACTTTGCAGGTCTTTTAGGAATGATTCATAGATGGCACCAAAATCATGGCGTTCTTTGGATTCTGTAAAATCTATTTCATCAATGATATTAATTACTTGGCGAAGTAATACTCCATCTTTCATATAGTTATTGGCATCTTCAAAGGCATAACGCACCATAACCTGATTCATGGGAGTTTCTTCTGTAACTTCCAAAGACTTTAAGGTAGGAAACAGCTTATTATTGACAAAATCCAGTAGAGCATCACCAGTAAGAGCCTTACCGTCACGACTATCCACAGCCCAATATCTCCACTTTAATGCTTCTGGTATTATGGACACATAATCGTCATGAATCAGTTCCCACTCTTCCTCCTTTGCATCATATATCTTTAGGAATAAACACCAGACTATCTGTTCAATTCGTTGAGCGTCACCGTTTACACCTGCGTCATTTCTCATAACGTCTTGTATTCTTTTTACAAAATTAACTATCGCCATTGGAAAAATCCCACTTTCATTCGTTTATTTTCATTTTCTACGCAGAGAAGATTTCATCTTCTAATTCTTTTACAGCCTGCTCGTAGGCAGCTTTACCCCCGAATTCCTTTACAATCTTCATAGGACTGCCAAATTCCTTAAAATCTTCTAATTGTAATATTTTGGTTTCTTCAATCTCTTTTAGTCCATCACTGGCATACTTTTCCATTAATACCCCCAGAACCTTCTGTGCTGTTTCAGAATACTTATAAAGGTAACCTCTTTTCTTTACATTATTGATACGTTCTACCCGTGTTAAAGGCTTTTTATCATAAACTAAGTGAAGAATAAGGTCAAAATCATCAATGTCCATTTTGCCTATTTCTTCCCTGATAGCATCTAGCAGGACACCTTCTTCTTTCAACTCTTCTACGATAGCCTGCTTCTTTTTCGCCGTGTTCCATTTACTTAGGAAAGCTTCTAGCCTGGCATACTGACCAAGAATATTTTTTCTCGTATAATCAATTAAACTCTCTGTAATTAGCTTCCCACTCTTATCAAGATACTGTACTCTTTCTGAAAGAACCGTGACAGATACATCTTTTATATAGTATTTACGTGGCTTATCGTCATCATCAGCTGACAACTCCTCAGTTTTACCCCCGCGAGCAGAAGAATCATCGATGATACCAATATCTTCTAATTCTGTAGTCTCTTCCGGATTTGGATCTAAAGGAGTTTCTACACTTATCTCCATAACTACCTCCGGGTCTCCATCAAAATCCTTATCAGCAAATAACCTACTGGCATTGCGAAAATCCATGATAGTAAAATAGGTCTTTCCATTTTCTTCCAGTAAACGAGTCCCCCTGCCAATAATCTGCTTAAATTCTGTCA
>JAFYWD010000255.1 GCA_017558205.1 Lachnospiraceae bacterium
AGTTTTTAGACTATGAAATTGAAAAAAAATGGTTGTATTTATGTAACAGTTCATGCCCACACCAATCACTTGCTGATTTGTGTGGAGAATACAAGTAACGTATTTATTAAATAATCCCCGGCATTTTTATATTTTTTCTTGAAAAAATATAAAAGAAATTGTATAGTATTAGAGATATATAATACCTTAGGAGGAATAAAAAATGAAAAAAATCATTGCTATGGCATTAACACTTGCTACAGCCTTTACCTTAGTAGCTTGTTCCGGCGGTGCAGGTGCTTCTAAAATGACTATGGGTACCGGAGGAACTTCCGGAACTTATTACGGATACGGCGGAGTACTTGGTCAGTATATTAAGAATGAAGCCGGTACAGATGTAGTGGTTGTATCTACAGACGGTTCCAAGGCAAATATTCAGGGAATCGCAGCTGGAGATTATCAGTTAGGAACCGTACAGTCTGACGTTATGGCTTATGCCTGGGAAGGTACACGTTCCTTTGAAACAGAAGGAGCAGTAGATTCCTTCCGTACAGTAGCAGGTCTTTACGCGGAAGCTGTACAGCTTGTAACTATGAATCCTGATATTAAATCAGTAGCAGATTTAGCAGGAAAAGCTGTTTCTATCGGAGCTCCCGGATCAGGTGTATACTTTAATGCAGTTGATGTACTTAATGCAGCAGGTTTGACAGAATCTGATATTAACGCACAGTATCAGTCCTTTGCAGATAGTGCAGATGCTTTAAAGGATGGAAAAATTGATGCTGCCTTTATTGTGGCAGGACCTCCTACACCGGCTATCACAGAATTAACAACTACCAACAGTGCTTATTTAGTACCTATCGATGGTGAAGTTGCTGATAATCTGATGGCATCCTGTCCTTTCTACACTATCCATACAATTCCTGCAGGAACCTATGAAGGACAGACAGAGGATGTACAGACAGTAACTGTTAAGGCTACCTTGATTGTAAGTGCAGATGCTTCCGAAGAAGCAGTATATGCATTAACAGCAGCGATCTTTGATAATGCAGAAGCTATTGCAGCAGAAAATGCAAAGGGTGCAGAATTAAGCATTGAAAATGCAACCAGTGGTATGACAGTTCCTTTCCATGCCGGAGCAGCAAAATATTTTGCAGAAAAAGGTGTGGAAGTTCCTACGAACTAATTAGTTAAAGAATAAAAGTAAAAGTATCAGAGCTGCGACGATTTTCGCCGCGGCTCTTTTTACATAAAGAAGCAGATTTTAAGAAGTGCGGTTCAATAATATGAATATTTTAGAGAGAAGGTAGTAACCGTAGGAAACCAGACGGTTATAAGAGATAATAAATTACAATAAGGAGGTATGAATGAAAAACTTTTTTGAGAAGAAAAAGCAGCCCCAGGTTCAGGAACCCATGGATCTGGATGCCGTAATGAAAAAATTCGACAGAGAGTCCAATACCCGTATTTGGGAAGGGAAGCCTAAGATGGTAGTAACCTCCATTCTGGCGATTTTTGCATTATTTTGTATTTATGTAACATTGTTTACCAGTTGGTTGGAGGAAATCCGACTTACTTCTTTTGTGGCCTTTATCATTCTGATAGGCTATATTGTTTTTCCTGCCAAAAAGGGAGAACAAAAGGTAAATCATATGCCTTGGTATGATATTATTCTGATGATATTGGGAACAGGTTCTTTCTTATATTATACTGTGAATTCTATTACTATTATTCAACAGGGAAGTAATTTTACCTGGTATCAGATTTTAATTGGTTTAGTTGGTATTCTTTCCCTGGCAGAAGTATGTCGTCGAAGTGTGGGGATTCCCATTCTGGTTGTATTGGGATGTCTGTTGATTTATGCAATGATCTGGGGATTATCCAATCCTACTCTGGGAGGAAAGTTAAATTATGCAGTACGTTATCTTTTCTATAGTAAGGAAGGAATTCTCTCTACTCCCATTAATGTGTGTTCAAAATTTATTGTAGTTTTTATTATTTTCGGTGCATTCTTGGAGAGAACAGGTATTGCAGATTTTTTCATTAATATAGCAAATGCTTTTGTTGGAGGATTTTCCGGTGGTCCTGCGAAGGTTGCGGTGGTAGCCAGTGCTATGGAGGGTATGGTATCAGGCTCTTCAGTAGCCAATACCGTAGGTTCCGGTTCCGTAACAATTCCTTTAATGAAAAAAACCGGTTATAAACCTGAATTTGCAGCGGCAGCAGAAGCATCCGCTTCCACAGGTGGACAGATTATGCCTCCTATCATGGGAGCAGCAGCCTTTTTAATGGCAGATTATGTGGGAGTACCCTACAGTAATATCGTAGTCAGAGCCATTTTACCGGCAGTGCTTTATTTTGCCGGAGTATTTATCACAGTTCATTTGGAAGCAAAGAAGGAAGGCCTACGAGGTCTTACAAAGGAAGAACTTCCTAAGATAAAGCCGTTGTTAAAGCAATTATATCTTTTATTTCCTCTTATTTTACTGGTATATCTGGTAGGAACCAGTCAGCGTTCCATTCAGTATGCAGCAGCAATAGCCATTATTGCAGCAATTGTAGTAAGTTTATTTAATAAGGAAAACAGAATTACGCCCAAAAGAATTTGGGAGGCATTGGCGGCAGGCGGACAGGGAATGATTACTGTGGCAGCAGCCTGCGGTGTAGCCGGTATGATTGCAGGAACCATTACTATGACAGGTCTTGCCAATATGATGATCAATGGTATTGTAGCTTTGGCCGGTGACCAGGTGATTATTGCACTGGTTCTTACTATGATATGTTGTATTGTTTTAGGTATGGGCGTTCCCACAACTGCTAACTACTGTATTATGGCAGCTACCTGTGCTCCAATTCTCATTCGTATGGGAGTACCTACCTTGGCTGCACACTTCTTTGTATTTTATTTTGGTATAGTGGCAGACTTAACACCGCCCGTAGCGTTGGCAGCTTACGCAGGAGCGGCTATTGCTCAGGCAAATCCGATGAAAACAGCAATTACAGCTACAAAACTGGCTATAGGAGCATTTATTGTACCTTATGTATTTGCCCTGAATCCGGCAATGTTATTTATTGATACCACACCGGGAGCAATTGTACTTATCTGTATCACCTCTCTTATAGGAATATTTGCAGTATCTGCCTCTTTGGAAGGCTGGTTTACCTGCCATATGAAATGGTATGAGAGAATTTTAAGCTTAATCGGTGGTCTATTATTAATTTATCCGGGAGTAGTAACGGATACCATAGGTGTAGGCCTGGTAGCAGTGACGGTAATCTTACAGTACGTAGATAAAAATAGAGAAAAAAATAAGGTCTAAATTTGAAAGGAAGCACTGATGTTTCGGTGTTTCCTTTTTTCTTTAAAGAAAGGTTTAATTAGGTGGAAAGTATTAGAAACTTGATATACATATATATAAAGTAAAAAGAATTAAAAATGCAAAAATATCTCTCATGAATCAAAAAAAAATAGAAAAAAATATATCTGTGAGATAATCGTGAGAGAGGTGTGATTTATTATTATGGTAGTAACATAGAAAAAGTAAATATTTCCAGATAATTATGTGAATTGATCATATGGAAGGAGAAAGGGAAATGAATAAAAAATCTAAAGTTGTGTTAAAAGGGCTTGCTGGCGCAGGAATGGCTTTAGGGGGAGCTAATGCTTTCGCGGAAGGTGATCTTGTATTTGCCCAGGAGTTGGAGGAAACAAGTCTTGAGCAGGAGCAACAAGAAGAAGCCTTGGATGTAGGTACGGAAGCACCTGTCCAGCCGGCACCTGTTTTTGAAGTTGCGGTAGAAGTACCGGTAACAGCTACAGAGGAACAGGTAGTAGTAGAGGAGCAGACACCGGCAGAACCGGTACAGACCTATGAAGAAATTCATAGTACTTCTGATACAAACTCTGTTTCAGAGGCTGCACTTGAAAGTACAGTTGTAAGTCAGTCTGAGGTTAATTCAGATTACGCATCAACCAGTACCAGTGAAGTGGTTTCAGAGTCTACTACTAACTCAAATTCAGAATCTACCAGTTTTTCTGAGGTACTTTCCTTATCTGAACAGAATATGATTTCTGAAACAGAAAAGGATACTACTGCACAATCTCAGTCTATTGCTAACTCTGCAAGTGAAAGTAACAGTGAAGATAAAGTGAGTTCTTTATCTGATCAGAATTCACAGTCTGTATCTACTGTTGAGTCTGAAATTGCTTCCGATTCTGTAAGCAACAGTACATCAGCAGAAGGAAGTACAGAAGTGGTTGAATCTATGTCTGAAAGTGAAGCAGAATCCTTGTCTGACAGTCAGGCAGAGACCAGTGAGAATGCAGCTACTAACAGTGAG
>JAFYWD010000256.1 GCA_017558205.1 Lachnospiraceae bacterium
ACCTTTTCCGGCTACTGTAAAGCAGTCTCTATGGAAAATGCCTCCGCTTACCTGAAAGTAGTGGACAAAGAGGGAAATACGTATTACAGTAATAAAATCACGGAAGAAACTCCCATCCAGTTTGACAACGGCTGGCACCGTCTGTCAGTTACCTTTTCCCTGCCGGAGGGAGAGGAAGCTCATTCCCTTAGAGTATCTCTGGAAACGGACTGTGGAGTAAAAACGGGAAAAGGAAATGTGGCCTTTGACTGTGTCCAGCTGGAAAAAGGTGGGGTGGCAAATGACTATAACATTTTAGAGGACGGAAGCTTTGAGCTTACCAAAGAGGTACTGCCCTATAAGGCCAAAAACTACACTGCCAAATCGGTGGAAGTGGAAGATGAAAAAAGTGAGGAAAGCATGGACGTCAATACCAGGAAGGATTCTAGTCTGAATTGCATAAATAAAGGTATTGTGCTATACTAAGGAAGTATTTTTATAAGAAGATGTTAAAAAGCGAGGAAGTTATGTTAAACAATAAAACTATTTTAGTTACCGGAGGAACAGGTTCCTTTGGAAAATGTTTTACAAAGTATGTATTGAAGAATTATCAGCCAAAAAAAATCATTATTTATTCCCGTGATGAATTTAAACAGTGGATGATGGCCAATGAATTTAAAGAATATGCAGACAAGCTGCGTTTCTTTATTGGAGATGTAAGAGATCTGGCCAGAATGAAAAGAGCTTTTGTTGGAGTAGATTATGTAATTCATGCAGCTGCCATGAAGCAGGTACCTGCCTGTGAGTATAATCCCAACGAGGCAATTAAGACGAATATAGAAGGAGCCCAGAATGTAATTGAGGCAGCCTTGGACAGTGACAGCGTTAAGAAGGTAGTAGCACTTTCTACGGACAAAGCGGTAAATCCGGTAAATCTTTACGGAGGAACGAAGCTGGTTTCCGATAAATTATTTATTGCTGCCAATGCTTATGCAGGAGAAAAGGATATTAACTTCTCTATCGTACGTTATGGCAATGTGGCAGGCAGCCGCGGTTCCGTAATTCCTTTCTTCCACAGTGTTATTAAAGAGGGAGGAACAAAGCTTCCGATTACCGATTACCGTATGACACGTTTCTGGATCAGTTTAACCCAGGGAGTTGAGCTGGTAATTAAAGCACTGGAAGAGGCAAAAGGGGGAGAAACCTTTATCAGTAAAATTCCTTCCTTTAAAATTACAGATTTGGCTGAGGCTATGCTTCCGGGCTGTGAAAAGCCTGAGGTAGGAATCAGAGAGGGCGAGAAGCTTCATGAGATTATGGTAACAGTGGAGGATTCCATGACAACCTATGAATATGAGAAGCACTTTATTGTTTATCCCCAGATGGTGTGGAATCACAGACAAAAGCCGGATTTAAGCGGTAAAAAAGTAGAGCAGGGATTTTCCTACAGCTCTGATAACAATACAGAATGGTTAACAGTAGAGGAAATCCGTGAATTATTAAAAACAGTAGAACTGGAAAAATAATAGTTAATTTAGCATTATTGAGAAATTAAGATTGAAATGGTTTCATTTCAATCTTAATTTTTATCATAGAAAAGGAAGAGAAAGTGAAGGTTTCATTTCCGATTGTGATGGCTGTGAAAGAGGCAGAAGGGAGCTTAATATGGAAAAACCTGCAATTTGTGGCGGAAAGCCCATAAGAGAAACAAAAATATATTACGGACATCAATATCTTGATGAAAAGGATATTCAGGCAGTAGTAGAGGTGCTTCGCAGTGATTATCTGACCTGCGGACCGAAAATTACAGAGCTGGAGGAAAAGCTTTGCCGGCTTACGGGAGCAAAATATGCAGTGGTATGCAGTAACGGTACGGCAGCCTTGCATATGGCCTGTATGGCAGCAGGAGTAGAACCGGGAGATGAAGTGATTACCACACCTATTACCTTTGCAGCCAGTGCCAACTGTGCTCTTTACTGTGGAGCCAAGCCGGTCTTTGCGGATATCCGTGATACTACCTATAATATTAATCCGGAGGAAGTAAAAAGACTTACTACCGATAAAACAAAGGCAGTGGTAGCGGTGGATTTTACCGGCCAGTCAGTAGAGCTTAACGAGCTGTTGGACCATTGCAGAAAGAATAATATTTGCCTGATTGAAGATGGTGCCCATGTAATAGGAACGAAATATAATGGGAAAGCCAACGGCTCCATTGCAGATATGACTACCTTCAGCTTTCATCCGGTAAAAACCGTTACCGGAGGAGAAGGAGGAGCTGTTCTTACCAATAATGAGGAATACTATAAAAAATTATTATTGGCCAGATCCCACGGTATTACAAGAGATCCTTCCCAAATGGAAGGAGAATCTCACGGTGGCTGGTATTATGAACAGATTTCCCTGGGATATAATTACAGAATGACAGATATTCAGGCCGGACTTTTAATCAGTCAGCTGGATAAGCTGCCCATGTTTTCGAAGCGAAGAAAAGAGATTGTAAAGCAGTATGATGAAGCATTTTCCAAGCTTCCGCAGCTGCAGATTCAGGAAGAAATCCCGCAGTCAGATACTACCAGACATTTATATATTTTAAGAATCCGCCCGGAAAAAATGAAGATTAACAGAAGAGAAATGTTTGATGCCCTAGCGGCAGAAAATATTATGTGTAATGTACATTATATTCCCACCTATTATTTCCCTTATTATCGCAGTCTGGGCTATGAGAAAGGACTGTGTCCCGTAGCCGAGAAGCTTTATGAGGAAATGATAAGCCTGCCCTTATATTACGGAATGGCGGATCAGGATGTCAGGGATGTAATCGGTGCCGTAGAAAAACTGGTAGCTTATTTTAAAAAAGAGGATTAAAAAATCTATGAAATTAAGTGTGATTGTGCCTGTTTATAATATGGCAGCCGGGGGAAAACTGAATTATTGCCTGGATTCCCTGATAAATCAAACAATAGAGGATTATGAGATTATTGCAGTAGATGATTGTTCCACTGATGAATCTCTTCAAATTCTAAGAGATTATGAAGCAAAATATCCTAAGTTATTTCGGGTCATTGCCTCCCCTGTAAATAAAAAGCAGGGAGGAGCCAAAAATCTGGGGCTGGAAATTGCTGCAGGAGAATGGATTGGCTTTATTGATAGTGATGACTGGATTACCCCTGATTATTATGAGAAGCTTTTAAAAAAGGCAGAGGAAACAGGAGCTGATATGGTAGGCTGTGATTATCATCTGACAGGAGAGCATTCCTTTGCCATAGGGCAGGTGGTTCACAATAATAAGCCGGAACAGGCAGGAAAATTAACGAAAGAGAAATATCGTTCTCTTTTGTTGGATGGGGGAAGTCTGGTAGTAAAAATTTATCGAAGGCATATTATTTATGATTATCCCAATCGTTTTCCGGAAGGCATCTTTTATGAGGATAATGCTATAGGAAAAAGCTGGATGCTTCGGGCGAAACATTTTGAATATATTAGAGAACCTCTTTACTATTATTATCAGCATGCAAGCTCCACGGTACACACCATTTCACCCCAAAGATGTGAAAATCGTATGGAAGCAGCAAGAATCATGATAGAGGAAGCTAAGAGGTTTGGTTATTTGGAAGAATACAAAGAGGAGCTGGAATATAGCTTTACCCTTCTTCATTATATTAATACACTTTTTACTTATATGGTGGGTGTAAAGAGTATCAAGTTATCCTTTATCAGAAAAATGGGAAAAGAAATGAAAGCTTATTTTCCGGATTTTCAGCAGAATGCTTATTATCTGCAAAGAACCAATCCTGAGGAAAGAAAGCTGATTGCCATGCAGCAAAAATCCACCTTATTTTTTGTGATTTATTATAAATTGCTGTGGGGCTACCGTAATTTTAGAAAAAAGGCCGGATAGGAGATTATATGAAACGTATTGCCATCATTACTGCCAGAGGAGGAAGTAAAAGAATTCCTCATAAAAACATCAGAGATTTTTGCGGAAGACCGATTATTGAATATTCCATTAAGGCTGCCCTGGAGTCAGGCTGTTTTACAGAGGTTTTTGTCTCAACAGATGATGAAAGGATTGCTAAAATCAGCCGTAAAGCGGGAGCTCACGTACCTTTTTTAAGAAGCAGTGAGACCTCCGGAGACTTTGCCACCACGGCAGAGGTAATTGAAGAGGTTCTTAAGGAATTGGAAAAACGAGGTGAGACTTATGATACCGGCTGCTGTATTTATCCTACAGCACCCTTTATCAGCAGTGAAAAGCTAAGGGATGCCGTAGCATTGCTGGAAAATCATCACTATGATACGGTGATGCCGGTGGCGGAATTTTCCTTCCCTCCCCTTAGAGGAATGGTAATGGAGGACAATAAGGTTAGCTACAAGTGGCCGGAGTTTTCGACCATGAGATCCCAGGATCTTGATAAAATTTATCATGATGTGGGACAGTTTTATGTTTTTACTGTGAAAAAATTCGGTGAATGTGGTAAATTAGTTACAGAAAATACAGGAGCTATTTTAATTAATGAGCTGGAAATGCAGGATATTGATAATGAAACTGACTGGAAGCTGGCAGAGTTAAAATATCAATTACTTCATAAGTTACCAAGTGAAAGCTAATAGAAAATAGCAGGAAGAAAAAGAACTGTTACAAGAAGTATGTTAAGCCAAGATCACAATTATAAAAAACGAAAGATAGAAGTCGAAAAATAGAAAAAGTATAAGACAGAGTAGAAAAAAGAGAGGAAACAGCCTTGAAAATAGGAAATCGTATCATCGGCAAGGGTCAGCCTGCTTATATTATTGCAGAAATGTCTGCCAATCATGCCGGAGATCTTGAAAATGCAAAGAAAATTATACGGAAGGCAAAGGAAGTGGGAGCCGACTGTGTAAAAATTCAGACTTACACACCGGACACCATTACCATAGATTGTGATAATGAATATTTTCAAATTAAAAAGGGAACTTGGGAGGGAGATAATTTATATAAATTATATGGAAAAGCTTATACTCCCTGGGAATGGCAGAAGGAGCTGTTAGAAGAGGCAAAGGCAGTAGGAATTGATTTCTTTTCTACGCCCTTTGATACCACAGCAGTGGATTTTTTAGAAGAAATTGGTGTGGAGTTTTATAAAATTGCCTCCTTTGAGTTGGTGGATTTGCCCTTAATCAAATATGTAGCATCCAAGAAAAAGCCCATGATAATGTCCACCGGGATGTCTACCTTAGGAGAAATTGAAGCAGCAGTCAAGGCAGTAAGAGAAATGGGAAATGAACAGCTTGCCCTGCTTCGTTGTGCCAGTGCTTATCCGGCGATAACAGACCAGATGAATTTAAAAACCATGGAAAATATGAGGGAAATCTTTGGAGTACCGGTAGGTCTGTCAGATCACTCCATGGGATCGGTAGGGGCTGTGACGGCAGTAGCTCTGGGAGCTAATATTATAGAAAAACACTTTTGCTTAGACAGAAGTATTGATAATCCTGATGCTGTTTTTTCCATGAATCCGGAAGAATTTGCTGCCATGGTGCGGGATGTCCGTCAGGCAGAAAAAGCTATTGGCGTGGTATCCTATGGTGCAACGAAACAGGAAGAGAGCAATGTGGTATTCCGCAGATCAGTTTTTTGTGTAAAGGATATTAAAAAGGGAGAAAAAATCACACCGGAAAATGTAAGGGTAATTCGGCCGGGCTATGGGATGGAGCCTAAATATTATGAAGAAATTTTAGGACAGGCAGCTTTAAGGGATATTACAAGAGGAACACCGATACAGCTTTCCATGGTAGGAGAGCTTTTGTAAAAGGAAATTTTCATGAAGAAAGAATTTGATTCCATATTGAAAAAAGAAATGAATAGCTGTTATTTAAGAAAAGCATCTTTTGAAGATGCTTTCTGCCTTTTTAACTGGAAAAATGAAGAGGAAAGTCTGAAAAATTCAAGAAATTCCACACCTGTTGTCTGGGAAGAGCATGTAAAGTGGCTTACAGGCAGTCTTATGAGGGAAGACAGAAGAATTTGGATTTTAGAAAAAGAGGGGGGTAAGCTGGGGAGTCTCCGATTAGATTTGGTGGAAGGCCCCAAAAATCCCGGTACAGGGGAGCTGAAAATGGCAGAAATCAGCTATATGACTGATAAGGAGCAGCGAGGAAAGGGATATGGAACAGCCCTGTTGCGTTTAGCAGAGGAGGAGGCTGCACAGTGGGGAGTAGATATCCTCTATGGTGAGGTTCTGGCTCATAATGAAGCCAGTCGCAGACTTTTTTTAAAGCTGGGCTATCAGGAAAAAAGAGAGGAATATGGTTTTAGCTACCGAAAATCCCTGAATACTTTGTTTTTCCGGGTAGATATGAATGAAAAAATTGCCACCGGTCATGTAATGAGATGCCTATCGGTGGCAGATGCAGCAGCCCAAAAGGGTAGAAAGAGTATCTTTCTTGCGGCAGATGAGAAGCCCTGCTCCTTAATCAGTAGTCGGGGACATAAAATCCTGGTGCTTCATACAGACTGGCAGCAGCCAAAAGAAGAGCTGCCAGCTTTAGCGAAGCTGATTTATGAATACGGAATCAGCCGTATTTTGGTAGACAGCTATCAGGTGAGTGAAGCATATCTGGAAGAGCTTAGTAAAATGACAGAGGTATTTTATCTGGATGATTTAGATGCTTTTCCTTATCCTGTTCAAAATATTATCTGCTATGCGAATTATTACAGTAAGCTGTCCTATGGAAAGAAAAAGGGAGAAAGGGGCTATTATTTAGGTACGGAATATATGCCCTTAAGAAAGGTATTTCAGAACAGGGAAGCTAAGCTTATCAGGGAAGAAATAGCCTCTGTTTTACTGCTTTCCGGCGGCAGTGATCCTGAAAATATGATTGAAAGAATCTTAAATCAGTTTTTAAAGCAAGAACAGCAAAAGCCCCTGAAGATATATGTCATTTGTGGCAGTCTTTATCCGGATTTTTCTTCCTTAGTGAAAAAATATGAGAAATTCTGCGAAGAGGTGCCTGAAGAAGAAGTACCTGGAGAAGAAGTGGGTGCAGAAGCAGAAGAAGGGAAGAAAGAAGTATCAGAGTCTGAAATCTGTAAAAAAACTAGAATTATCATTGAATTTCATCAGAATGTAGCCAATTTGGAGGCGTATATGGAAGAGGCTGATCTTGCTGTTTCTGCCGGTGGAACCACACTATATGAGCTGGCAGCCATGGGTGTTCCAACTATTACTTAT
>JAFYWD010000024.1 GCA_017558205.1 Lachnospiraceae bacterium
GGAGGAAATTAAGTTATTAATTTCCAAGAGAGAATTTTTTAAGGCAGTGAAAATAGCTGACGGAATTGACTGGACTAGAGTAAGAAGCGTGGCAATGCTTTGTACCGTAAGTGATCTGTATAAGGTAAACAGAAGATATAAAGAAAGTAAAGAGCTTTTATTGATGGCTTATGAACGTCATCCTAACGGAAGGATGATTGTTTATTCTTTATGTGAGTTATGCCTGAAAATGGGTGAAATTGTACAGGCCATTGAATATTATAAGGAATTTGTTCAGCTGGCTCCCTTAGATAACGGAAAATATATTTTGCAATATAAAATTTATGTTGCTCAGGATGTAAGTCTTGAGGAAAGAATTGCCGTATTGGAGGAGCTGAAGAAAAGGGATTACAGAGAAAAATGGGGCTATGAGCTGGCCTATTTATATCATCGTATCGGTCTGGCAACAAAATGTGTGGAAGAGTGTGACGAGCTGATTCTTTGGTTTAGTGACGGTAGATATGTAAAAAAAGCCATGGAGTTAAAAATGCTTCATCAGCCGCTAACCATGGCACAGGAAGCCAGCTATAATTCCTTTATCGGAAAGGACGCAGTATTACCAAGGCCTGCTTCAGAATTAGAAGAGAAGAAGGATGAGGATATTGAGGTACAGCCGGTGAATGTGGGACAGTATAACACCCTTAATCTTCAAAAGGCTTTGGCAGAAAGCATGAAGGAGGTACTGGATCCTAATGCCCAGTCACAGGAACCGAAGATAAAGGAAGGAATGGGAGAGGTTACCAGCCAGATTATGGCTCCCATGCTGGAACAGGAAAAAGAAGTATTTTATGAAGACAAAACAGAAGAAATTGAAGCAGTTAAAGAAAAAGAAGAATTAGAAGAAAGAGATGAAATAAAAGAAATAGAAGAAATGCCGCAGAATACCTTAGAAGCTGAGATAGAAGCAGAAGCTTTCGAAGCAGTGGAAAAGGAAGAAGAAGCTGTGGAGGTAATGTCAGCATCCGTAGTTAAAGAAGAAGCGGTAGAAGTGATGTCTTCTTCTATAATTTCAGAGGAGGAGCCCGAGAAAGCAGAGCCCCGGGAAGAGGACAGGACGGCAATAGAATTGGAAGCAACCAAAGAAATTCCCTCTATCAGAGATATTATGAAGCAGCCCCTTCCTAAGGTGGAACAGATTCCTATTAAGAGGCAGGAAACAGGCTATACTGTGATTAATGTACCAAGAGCCATGGAGGGAATACTTTCCCAGGAATATGACGGTCAGATCACTATGGTAATGCCGGAGGAAGCCAAGGTTGAAAAACAGATTACCGGGCAGATGAATATCGAAGATGTCCTTCTGGAATGGGAAAAAACAAAAAAAGAATATGAAGAAAAAAGACGAGCTCAGCTGACTCAGAAGGTTCTGGAACAAACAGGCAATATGTTTACCGATTTTGAGGCAAAGGTAAGGGATGGTATTCTGGAGCAGCTTCAGAAGGAAGAAAATTTACATTCTGATATCAGTGAGAAGGAATCAGATGCTACAGAAAAAACAATGATAGGTACTGCTAATAGTGAACAGTCAACTCAGGATATTGCCAATGCAGTACATGAAATCATGGAATCTCTCCAAAAGGAAATGGAACCTGAAATATCTGCTGCTACAGTTGAAGCTGATGAAAGTATACAAATGACTGTTGAGACAGAAAGCATGGAAGCAGACAGCAGCCTTATTCCTGAGAACAGTGAAGAAGAGATAGGAATAGTGGCAGCCAAGGAGGATACAGCTCCTGTTGAAGCAGTACAAGAGGCAGAAGGCAAAGAGGAAGAAGAATCGGAAATAAACGATCAAGAGGAGCAGGAAAGGGCAACTCTTGAAAAGCTGCAAAAGGCTCAGGAAGATGTCAGGGATCTGACTGAAGAAGAAAAGCAGCTATTCGGACAGTTTCTACAGACAAAGGGAGCCAGAAGAAAGTTTTTAAGAGCACTGGATCAGATTAGTCTTTCTGCCTATACCGGCAATGTTATTGTAACGGGAGAAGGCGATCTGGATACCTTAAAAATGGCAAAAAATATTATGAAGGATCTTCAGAATATGGATGCTAATTTTTCCGGTGTTGTGGCCAAGGTTACAGGGTCATCCTTAAACAGTAAGAGTGTGGAAGGTATGATTAGTAAATTAAACAACGGTGGTCTGATTATAGAGAAGGCCAGCGGAATGAATTCCCAGGCAGTGACAAAGCTTTTGAAAGCCTTAAATCAGGAACAGACAGGCATTGTAATTATCCTGGAGGATGATAAAAAAGCCATGAAGAGAATGTTGGCCGCTTATCCTTCCATGCAGTCATTCTTTAATGCGAGAATTGAGCTGGAGGGCTTAAATAACGATGCTCTGGCTGCTTATGGAAGACAATATGCTGCACATTTGGAATATGCTATTGATGATCTGGGAATGTTAGCTCTTCAGACAAAAATTGAAGATCGTCAAACCAGTGATCATATTGTAACAGTGGCAGAAGTAAGAGAGCTGGTAGATGAAGCTATCCGACGTGCCAATCGTAAAAATCTGGCTCATCTCTTTGATTTGGTGCTGGGAAAACGATATGATGAAGAAGATATGATTATTTTAAGGGAAAAAGATTTTATATAAGAAAGAGGGTAAATAAGGGTGAAGATGACGAAGGAAGATATAAAAGAGGTAAATAATAAAAAGGTATTTATTTCTAAAGATGATGAATATTTATTTGCACAGGGAACACATTATGAGATTTATAAAAAATTGGGAGCACATCTTTCTGTAGAAGGAAAAAAAGCAGGAGTTTATTTTGCCGTATGGGCTCCTAATGCAGCCAAGGTTAATGTTATAGGAACCTTTAATGACTGGGATGAAACAAGTCATGAAATGGAACGACTGGGTCCCGGCGGTATTTATGCCTTATTTGTACCTGGTGTTGAAACAGGGGAAATGTATAAGTTTTTAATTACAACTCCTACAGGAGAAAAGCATTATAAAGCAGATCCTTATGCCAATTATGCAGAATATCGTCCCGGTACGGCTTCCATAGTCACTGATCTAAGCAGTTTTAAATGGACAGATGAAAAGTGGATGGAAGAAAGAGAAAAGAAGGACATGAATAAAGAACCGGTTGCTATTTATGAGTGTCATATCGGCTCCTGGATGAAGCATCCCAACGGAAGCGATGGTTATTATACCTATCGCCAGTTTGCAGACAGAATTACAGAATATCTGAAGGAAATGAAATATACCCATGTGGAATTAATGGGGATAGCGGAGCATCCCTTTGACGGCTCCTGGGGTTATCAGGTAACAGGCTATTATGCTCCTACCTCCCGTCATGGTGAGCCGGAGGATTTCGCTTATCTTATAAATAAGCTTCATAAAAATAACATCGGAGTAATCCTGGACTGGGTACCTGCCCACTTCCCAAGAGATGCTCACGGATTATCTGAATTTGACGGTACCTGTCTTTACGAGCATCCCGATAAACGACTGGGAGAACATCCTGATTGGGGAACAAAAATCTTCAACTATGGAAAAACAGAGGTAAAGAATTTCCTGATAGCTAACGCTTTATTCTGGCTGAAGGAATACCATATAGATGGTCTGAGAGTAGATGCGGTAGCCTCCATGCTGTATCTTGATTACGGAAAGAAGGACGGAGAATGGCTTGCCAATAAATATGGCGGAAATCAGAATCTGGAAGCCATTGAATTTTTTAAACATTTTAATTCCGTTATTCATGGAGCCTATCCCGGTGTTATGACAATTGCTGAAGAATCTACGGCATGGCCTAAGGTAACAACCTCTGTAGAAGAAGATGGCTTAGGCTTCAGCTTTAAGTGGAATATGGGATGGATGCATGATTTCTGTGAATATATGAAGCTGGATCCGTTATTTAAAAAGAATAATCACTATGCACTCACTTTTGCCATGAGCTATAACAGCTCTGAAAATTATATCTTACCCCTTTCCCATGACGAGGTAGTACATTTGAAGTGCTCCATGGTAAATAAAATGCCCGGATATCAGGTAGATAAGTATGCAAATTTAAGAGTAGGTTATACATATATGTTTGGTCATGCCGGTAAAAAGCTGTTATTTATGGGACAGGAATTCGGACAGGAAAGAGAATGGAGCGAAGCGAGAGAGCTGGACTGGTTTTTGCTGGATGAACCCTTAAATAAAGGAATGAAGGAATACGTGAAGGAGTTGCTCCGTTTATATACCTCTAACCCTGCCTGGTATGAAAATGATAATAACTGGAATGGTTTTGAGTGGGTGAATTGTAACGATTCGGAAAGAAGTGTTTACAGCTTTATCCGTAAAACCGCCGATGATAAGAAAAAGTTTTTATTTGTTCTGAATATGACACCGGTGAAAAGAGAGTCTTATACTGTAGGCGTTGACAGCAAAAAGAAATGGAAATTATTATTGAACAGTGATGAAAAGAAATATGGCGGAAACGGAAGTAAGATTGCAAAGGAAATAGCTCCTACGGAAGGAGAATGTGACTCCAAGCCATATACCTTAACTTTTGATTTACCTGCATTTACGGCATTGGTATTTGAGCTGTAAAGGTAAAGTTTATAAGGGAATCAGCCGAAATAGAGAGTGAATATAAGCAGAAATTGTTTATATTCGCTCTTTTTTTATCCTTATTTTTACAAAGGAGACTATCATGAAAATAAATTTTGAATGGAACAATATCAGTAATAATTCCTCCTATAAAGCTGCCGGGAAACAGGATGTGGCTCAGGATCAGAGCAGTCTGTTTTTATCAGGGTTAAATAAAGCAGCCTCAGGCTTTCAGCTTTCCGATTGGGAATCCATGACGGCAAAAATGGAACAGCCCTTTCAGGCAGAAGAGTATATAGCCCTTCAGCAGGATAAAATGACACTTATGTCTAATACAATGTCCATAGAAGATTTCAACAAGATGAAGGAAGAAGGTTATCAGCCCGGTTCCATGGAACCCGATGAAATTATTACGATTTTAGATAATATTAAAACAGAGCTGGCCAAAAGCGGAACCCATGTATCCGGTTATACTGATACAATTTCTGCGGAAACCGTAACAAGAATTACGGGAAATAGTGGCTATGCCCAGGCAATTGTAAGTGAATTAAAAAAAGCCGATGCACCTGTTACGGAAGAAAATATTATCCGGATTACGGAGGCCGTAGAACAGGGCTTAAGCTTAAGCCAACCCGGTGAGGGTAATAAAGTATATCTGGTATCTAATCATAAAGAGCCTACTATTTCTAACCTGTATAAGGCAGGCTACACCAGTATGAACTCCTCTAATCAGGCAGCCTATACAGGCTATGCTTCTGCCGGCTACAGTAAATACGGACTGGATAACAGTACCGTAAGAAAAATGTCTGTCAGCGGTGAGGAGCTGGGTAAGCTGGAAGGCAGTATCAAAGAAAGAATTGAAGCTTTAGGTCTGGAACAAAATCAAGAGACATTGGAAAGCGGTAAATGGCTGCTGGAAAAGGGATTACCGGTTACCGAGGAGAATTTAAAGCTGTTACAGGATTTGGAAGCCATAGAGTTTCCATTAGACCCTCAAAAGCTGATAAAGCAGGGAGCAATTGCCATAGCTGAGGGTAAATCTCCCTTTGATGTTAAGCTGAATGAAGAGCCTGTAAGTATTTATGAAAAGGCAGCAGATATAAGGAATAGGTTTTTTGCCCTTTCACCTGTGTCGGCAGATTATGCCGCCTCTCTTAAGAAAAGTCTGAACCTGGTGCACATGGAAGAGTATCAGGACAGTCTGCCTAAGGCAGAGGAAAATTATCAGGCAAGAAAAATGCTGGAAGAAGTCAGATTGAAAATGACGGTGGAAGCCAATATTAAGCTGCTTCGTTCCGGCTATTCCATTGATACTGCACCAATGGAAGAATTAATCAGGGAATTGGATAAGGTTACAGCCCTGTCAGAGGAAAGTATTTTTGGAAAAAATCAACCATCCGGAAAAGCAGAACTGTTTAAAGAAACTCTGGGTCATTTGAAAGAGCTTCCTGCATTACCTTTGGCAACGGTAGGTAAATTTAAATCCTACAGTGATATTACCCTTCAAAGATTTGTGGAAGAGGGAAGATTTCTGAAGCAGCAATATGAAGCAGTGAAGGAAAGCTACGAAACCATGATGACAGCTCCCAGGGCAGACTTGGGTGATAATATAAAAAAAGCCTTCCGTAATGTGGATGATATTTTGGAGGATATGGGACTGGAAACCAGTGAAGCAAACAGACGTGCTATTCGTATTATGGGATATAACCAGATAACCATTACAGAGGAAAATCTGGAAAAAATTAAAAAAGCAGATGATAAGGTGAAGACCATCATTAATAAAATGAAGCCGGGAGTTACCCTGGAAATGATCCGCGAAGGAAAAAATCCGTTGGAAATGTCCATGGAAGAGATGGAAGAATATTTAGTTTCCAAGGAAAATGAATTTTTAGAAAGTACGGAAAAATACAGTGAGTTTTTATATAAGCTGGAAAAAAACAATCAGATTTCCGATACAGAAAGAAAGGCCTATATCGGTATTTACCGCCTGATTCGTCAGATCGAAAAAACAGATGGAGCTGCCATAGGAAGTCTGTTAGCACAGGA
>JAFYWD010000257.1 GCA_017558205.1 Lachnospiraceae bacterium
GGATGATTTTTATGAATATATGCTTCAAAAATATCCTGATTTAGAACGAGGTGAAAGCGCATCCAAAACCGGCAGGAAGCATATTCCTACACGGTTATTTAAGCAAGCAATTAATCTTTCTAAGCAGGCAAAAGAAATTGAAAGTATCTTACAAGAAATGACACCATTTAATGCGGGGAAAAAGAAAGAAGAAGTGTTAGTGCTTTTAAAGAGATGGTTCCCTAAAATGGAGAATTTTAATAGTCAGTTGAAAAAGTATCAAGTTACTATAACGGACTTGTTGGAAGAAAACAGAAAATTAGAAGAAAGAGCAAGAGCTGGAGAAAATGGGCAAGTAAAGAATCGATTAGAACGTGCAAAATTAGAAAGTCAGTTGCAGGATGTGCAAAGAATTTTTAAACAGATTCCGCCAGAAATTTTGCAAGAACTGAAGAGGGAGAATAAGCAGGAACGAAATCGACAGCTATAAATAAAATTATATAGTACTATTTAGTGTTTGTTTTTCATAGTATTGGACAAAGATAAAAATGGAAAGGAGGCGGGTGCAACTTCGTGAAGAAAAGAAAATTAAATTATCGTTTTCATAATCCTAATTCGATGGATGTAACCGCTGACTTTCTTTTGAAGGTGTTGATAGAAGTGAATGCGGAAAAAGTGGAGAGGGCAATTGCGGAAGTTGCTTTGCAGGAAGTAGGAGAAGAGGATTACATATTAGGAAATGAAAAGGGCGCTTGAGAAGATAGGATGTTCAGCATATGTATATGTGGAGCATCCTAATTTTTTGGTTTCAAGGATTTGAATGTGATATTTGAGAAAAAATCTCATATATCATTTACAAAATAATAAAAACGGATATAATAGTAAGTGTAAAGGATGATTTGATGGAGGGAAATGTTATGTTATGCCAATTTACAGTGAAAAATTACAAAAGTATTCGAGATGAAGTTACTTTTGATATGCAGGCTGCGGCTATTTCCGAACATGAAGATAAAGTGATAAGAGATAATGATGGAGAAATGTTTTTACCGGTTTCTGCGATATATGGTCCTAATGGTGGGGGAAAATCAAATGTTTTAGAAGCATTGAATACATTGGCAGCTAAAGTACTGCGTCCTTTGTATGCTACCGGAGATAATGAAGAACGTATTTTTCTTCAGAAAAAATTAATTATAGAGCCATTTGCATTTTCGGAAGAAAGTAAAAATGAACCAACAGAATTTGAAATCTTTTTCCGTACTGAAATGGCAGAATACAGATATATATTGCATGTAAAGAAAGATGTAGTAGTCTATGAAAGATTGGATCGTGTGAAGCTTGATACCGGTAGAAGATCTGCACTTTTTGAACGTGATGAGGAAATCGTATTAAAAGGTGTTTTTGCAAAACTTAAAATCAGTGATGAATTATCTGCAACCTTACCGTTGTTATCATATATTGGAATTACTTATAAGAAAAATGAAGTAGTAAAAGATGTTTTAGAATGGTTTGAATATGGAATTGATTTTCTAAACTATGGTAATCCAATCGAAGAACTTCGTATGGCAATTTCTAACTCGGAAGATGTAAAGCAGTTGATGTTAGATATGATCCAGGAAATGGATTTAGATATTGTAGATTTTCGCGTGGTGGAAGATGAAAATGACCGAATTGATGTATATACAAAACATAAAGTGAATGGATATGAAGCAGAATTGAATTTGTTTGAAGAGTCCAGTGGTACAAAAAAACTGTTTGGTTTGATGCCTTTTATTGCAAGTAGCTTATTAACAGGTACTACTTTGGTAATAGACGAATTGGATGCAAAGATACATCCGGTACTATTGCGTCATATCATTATGATGTTTAATGATATGAATATCAATAAGAAAAAGGCACAGCTTATATTCACATCCCATGACTTATCTACGATGAATAGTGAAGTGTTCCGTAGAGATGAAATTTGGTTTGTTGCAAAAGGAAGTGCTCAAAATTCTAAGTTATATTCTCTTGTAGAATTTAAGAATGAAAAAGGAGAATCTGTTCGTAAGGATGCCAAATTTGATAAACAGTATCTTGAAGGTAAGTATGGTGCTGATCCATACCTCAGAAGAATTATAGATTGGGGGAAAGTCAATGCCTAAAAAAGCCGGAATGGAGAAATGGAAGAAGAAACGTCTTCAGGAACATTTAGAATTAAAGAAATATCGTTATTATATCTTTTGTGAAGGTGAACAGACAGAGCCACAGTATTTTAACGGATTTAAAAAGCTTATAGAAGAAAATCCGGTTTATAAAGATATGGTGTTAATAGAAATAGAACCCTGCCAGGCGGAAACTATGCGTGTAATCGGTATGGCAGAAGATTATGTTAAGAAAAATAAAATAAAGAAGGGACAGATCTGGTGTGTATATGATAAAGACAGCTTTCCGGCAGAACGTTTTAATGGAGTGGTAGAACGTGCTGAAAAGCTGAATAAAGAAAATCCGGAATTGCAGTACCATACTGCATGGAGTAACGAATGTATCGAATTCTGGTTCCTTCTGCATTTTGCATATTATACTGCGAATAATCATAGGACAGAGTATATGTCATTCTTAAATGATAAATTTAAGGAATTAGGAATTGGAAAATATCAGAAGAAAATGCAGGATATTTTCAATATCCTAATGGAAAAAGGAAATCCTAAATTGGCAATTCGATATGCAAAGCGAATTATAAAGGATGGACAAGGTAAGACACCGACAGAGATTGCACCGGGGACTAAGGTTTATGAGTTGGTGGAGGAATTGGCGAAGTATTTGCCTGAGGAAATACAGAAGAATTTCATATAAAAAGTAATAATTATTTTGAGGTGAAATATGGTATTTGATAAACATGAAACAAGGCATATTGTTGCAATGTTGGATTTACTTGGTGCTTCTGAAAAAAATAAATAGCGATGAGAGTGAGCGTGTAATGAACATTATAAGCTATATGTTTGAAAGTGCAGAGAAAAAATGGCCATATGTAAAGCGGGCGCCAATTGAATTGCATCAAATTAAATGCGTAACTTTTTCTGATAATATAGCTATGGCCTTAGAACTTCCGGAAAATGAAACATTGGAAGAAACAAAAAAGAAAATACAGAGTTTTATTACATATATAAGTGTTTTCCAAGGAGCTGGATTAGCATATGATTATTTGTTTAGAGGTGGGATTACAATAGGAGAGTTGTATATTGATTCATGCAAAAATTTTATATGGGGGAAAGCGTTAGTAGAGACTCATATGCTGGAAGAAAAGACTGCAATTTATCCACGAGTTGTATTAGGACATCAATTGGATAATTTTGATATATCAGAGATGGAACGTATATGTAAAGATTTTGATGGAATGTATTGTATTGATTATTGGTCTAAAGTAAAAGAAAAGACTCCAGAGTGGATAGAAAATAATAAAAAAATGATAAAAGAAATTTGTGATAAATATAAGGGAAAGGAAAATGTTTGGCAAAAATATGGTTGGCTAAAATATCATATAGAGTGTGATGATGAAAGTGTAGTATAAAAACACTCGATTATTTAAGACATTGATAAATGATTTCATTGGAATCCTTGACTTGAAGAGTATTGATATGTTTATGGAGGAATAAGGATGGAAAAAAAGACAGAACAGAGTGAACGAGGAGGAAAAAAGAAACCATCAGAGCTGTATCCGTGTACGATGGTGCAAGATCTTGTGAGGGAGATTAGAGGGAAATGTGAAGAGATAACGTTGTAGATTCATACAGTTAAGAAGAAAAAGTAAGCGAGGTAACAAATAGATGACATTACAAAGAACAAATAGCACATCAATTATGGCATCCTTTGCCACATTAAAGAGTTTGTCGGATGCCAAGAAGTATCAAAGTCCTTATCAAATTCTAAGAGGGTTTATTCGGTATATCATACTTGCTGATTCATTGTATTCGTTTTCTGCCATTGAAATGAAAAGCTATTTGAATACTCATTTTAGTTTTGATATTCCAAAGGCTGCTATCAAGACAGCTTTAAAAAATATGCAAGGAGTAACATTAGAAGATGGAATATATAATATTTCAAAGGCAGAAGTAGACACAGATGAGCTGTTTGAAGAAATAAAAAAAGATTCAGATGAATACGAAATGAGAATAATTAAGCGGTTATCTGAATACATATATGATAGAACTGGTAATAACGTGATTGATGAAGAATCACTTTTGCAAGAATTAATTAACTTTTTGGTAGAAGATGATTCTGCATATTCAACTGGGTATTCAAATTTCATAGGGGAGTTTGTCTTAAAAAATGAACAGGATAAAGATATTCAAGATGGACTGAACAGAATACGAGAGGGTTGTATCCTTTATATAGGTATAAGTCATAGTATAGGAGAAACGGGAAGTATTACAAAGCCATTAAATCTTTATTTAGGAACAGAAGTTCTTTTTAGTCTTGTTGGCTATAATGGGGAGATATTTCAACAATTTGCAAATGATTTTCTTGACCAGATTCGTGCGGCAAATTCTGGAACCAGCAAAAAGATTATTTTGAAGTATTTCTCGGAAATTAAAAAGGAAATAGATGAATTTTTCGATACTGCGAGTGAAATAGTGGAAGGTAAAAGGCAGTGCTTTCTTAATAAACCTGCCATGAAAGCAATAATGGATGGATGCCGTACTGCAACTGATGTTGATATAAAAAAGTCGGATTTTTATCATAAATTGCAATATGGGTTTGGTATTCTGGAGGATTCACGCGAAAATTACTATAGCGAAGAATATTTTACTAGTAATTTAGAGTGTTTTGACTATGAAGATGAAGCAGATAAAAATAAGAAAAAGGAAACAGCACTCAAGTTAATTAGCCACATAAATAAACTTCGAAATGGAAATTATTTTTATAATGATCTTGAGTCGGAACATATTATAGTAACTAATACTAGGGCAATACTTCTTATCTCTAAAGAACAGTCGAATATTATTAAAGCCAATGAAGGTATAGATAGTATTTGTAATTTTGCAGTTTCACTTGATAGAATGACTAGTTTACTTTGGTATAAACTTGGGAATGGTTTTTCTTCGGTTAAATATCCAACAAATGTAAACGCAGTGCTAAAAGCAAGAATTGTATTGTCTGCGAACATAGCGAGAAATGCAGAAAGAGAATTCGCAAAGATAAAGAAGGAATATGCGGATGGAACTATCGATGATGATCAAGTTGCAGCGCGTATTATTACTCTTAGAAATAAACCTGTTCTTCCAGAACATTTGCAAGGAGATGATATTGACGAAATAATGGATTTTTCTTCGGAATATTTGCTTAGATATGAAGAACAGGTCAAAAAAGATCAAACGTCATTAAAAGAGAAAGAGCAAGTTATTAATATGATAAAAGCTGATACAGAGAGAAGACTGTTTGAAAAAGATGCAGTAATCGCAGCACAGGAAACTACAATAAAAGATTCATCTGAGGAAAATGCGTTACTTCATGAAGAACTAATAAGTACCGTCAGAAAGAAGAGGAGTCGTTGCAAAGAAAGAAACGGCGAAGAAATATCCTTCGCTTTATTTGGAGTATTGTTTGGAAACTAGGAATTCTTGCGGGATTAACAGCAATGGCTATTGGGGTGGAGAGTAAGTACAACTCGAAGATTTTATCTTACATAGCAGTGGTTATAGATACAGTTGGCTTAGTATACACATTACTATTAGCATTTAAGAAAGATAAAGAAAAATATTTGAAGAATTAGTTTAGAAGAAAAAATTTTAATATTTTAAGGCAATCAATTATAAAAAGTTGATTGTCTTTTTGTTTACTTTATTTAAAATGACGTGGATTAAATGGAAATGTATCTTGAATATAGGAAAAATAAAAAATGTGTATTAAATACGAAAATTCGAAATATTAAAGACTCGTTATTTGAAATTAAGAATTTCGTATATTATAAACAGATTAGAGAAGAAAATTTTTAAATGCTATTTAAATTATGAACAAACATACTATAATAGTTGTAACAGAACGCAACATTTTTAACAGAAAGGTGGTTGGCTATGAACATAGCAGCATATTGCCGAGTTTCCACAGATAAAGAAGACCAGCTCAATAGTTTAGAGACTCAGAAAGAGTTTTTCTTAGAATATACAAAACGTACAGGAGATAACCTTATTAAATTATATGCAGACGAAGGTATTTCTGGAACTAAGATCAAAAATCGTAAAGAATTTCAGCGAATGCTTGCAGATGCGGAAAAAGGTTTATTTGATATGGTTGTGGTAAAGGATATATCTCGATTTGCAAGAAATACGGTAGACTTATTACAGAGTGTTCGTAAATTGAAAGCACTTGGCATTGAAACGCAATTTCTTACTGCCAATATGACAAGCATGGGTAATTCTGAATTTGTATTAACGATCTTTGGTGCATTGGCTCAGGAGGAAAGTGCGAATACTTCCAAACGCATTAAATTTGGTAAAAAAGTAAATGCAGAAAAAGGACGGGTTCCAAACATTGTTTATGGATATGACAAGACTATTGGTGATTATTTTAACCTTTCGATCAATGAGGAAGAAGCAAAGGTAATTCGTCAAATGTATAAATTATATACAGAGGATGGTTATGGCTGTGCAAAGATTGCCAATATGTTTAACGAACGTGGTATCAAAACAAAACGTAATAATAATTGGAGCCAGAATTCTGTATGCCGTATTTTGACGAATGAATTGTATACAGGGAAAATTATTAACGGTAAAGAAGAAGTTGCGGATTTCCTAACCGGGCAGAGAAAAGAAAAGGATGAATCTGAATGGTTGGTAACTGTTCGACCGGAGCTTCGAATCGTTGATGATGAAACTTTTGACAAGGCGCAGGAAATTTTAAAAGGACGTCATAGTTCCTTTAAACTCACCCATGAACGTCAAAGTAACAAATATTTATTTTCTACATTAATTAAATGCAAGGACTGTGGATGGTCTTTCCGTAGGAGTGTACGTCAATATAAAAATACTTATATACGCTGGGTTTGTTCCGGGCATAACGGACGAGGAGCGGATAGTTGTCCGAATGCAGTGACTGTGGATGAAGAAGAACTGATTCAGGTATTGCAGGAATATTTTCAAACAGTCCTTAGTAAAAAGAAAAAAGTAATCAATTATGTAATCAAAGAATTTCAGCGAGTATATAAAGCTAAGGATGAAAATATAGAGTACGAAAAAGAACTGAATGCACAGTTAAATAAACTGAAAAAATCTCGTGAGAAATACATCGATATGTACACTGATGATTTAATTTCCAGGGAAGAATTAAATGAGAAGATTGGTGGAATGAGAAAAGAGATTACCAGATTGGAAAATGAATTGAAAATGGTATCTTATAATCTCACAAAGGGAGAGCAGCTTGAAGCAATTCTTAACAGCACCTTTAAAGAGCTGGAAGATATCGCAGATGTTCATGAAATGACCAATACACAGTTGAAACGTCTCATCAATAAGATTGAAGTGGACAAGGACGGTAACGTAGATATTTACTTACGGCTTATCGGTGACTTGGGTTTGGATGAAGCTGTTTTGGTTGATGGATATGAAAATAGAGAGGAAAACGAAAACCACTATCAAGAAGCACAGATGAAATCGGAATCAGCTACAAATAAAACCGTTCCAAATTGTTCTAACCGTACATAAAGATGCCACAGAACGTCTGGAGCTGATTAATCCGGCACTGGCAACAGAAACAAGAAGGATTTTAAATGTGAATAAATCAGAGAGACATATCAGAGGAGGGCTGGCAACCAAAGAAAAATACCGGCACAAGTTAACCTTTTAAAAACAGTGGAAGAAAGTATCTTTCAATAGTTTTCGTGGGTAAAACCGTGCCGGTGCCATTTAAAAGCTGGATTTCACAAATTGCTTTGGCGTGATTCCCTTATATTTATGGAAGGTTTTGATAAAGTAGCTTTCATCATTAAAGCCGCAGGAGATTGCCACCTCCTTAATGGTAATATCCTTGGTGGACAGCATTTCACAGGCGCACTCAATCCGGTAATAATTCAGATAATCAATGGGAGTACGGTCCGTCATGCTGCGGAAATACCGGCAGAAATATTTGGGATTCATTCCGGCAATCTTGGACAGATTTTCCAGACTGATGGAGCTGCTGTAATTATCAGAGATGTAAACAAGTACATTCTTAATAGAAGCAAGGCGTTCTGCGGAAACATTATCCTGCCTTGTTTTTTCATAAAGATGTTCATTAATAATTGTTCCCAAAAGGTGGTAAAGTGACCCTTGTACCATAAATTCATATCCGGTCTGCTTACCGGAAAGAGCAAGACATAATTCCTCCATAATGATAGGAATTTTTTTGCTTTTTTCGGAAAGCCAGGTATTTACGGTAATTTTCTGATCAATAATATCCCTGATAATTTTAGAACAGGCATGGTTGTCCTTTAATAAGATCTGAAGGTCAAAAACGATACACTCATAAACACAGTCGTAAGGAGTTCCCCCGTGAAACATGCCGCTGGAAATGAAAATAACATCTCCGGGATGGTAAACCTTGGTAGTTTTTTCCAAATTTAAGTGAAAGGTACCTGAGAGAATACGGATTAATTCATAGTGTGTATGCCAGTGATACTGCATTTCATAGCGAGGGCTATGAGGAGTCTGATGATAAAAGGCTATGGGAAAATTGAAGGTACCCTGGGGTAATCTTTCCTGATAGTCTATATATTTCATAAGTATCATCCTTTCTATGTAAAAAGTGTCAGAATTATTCTTGATAAAATAGGTCAAGAATATAAAAATTAGACAAAAAAGTGAATATTGTACAGTTTTTTTTTAGTATAACACTTTTGTTTTTATTATACAAACATTATAATAAAAAACATAACTTGCGCATTTGGCGAAAAATTTTATTTTTAAATTTTTAAGGAGGCTTAATTATGGCAGAGAGCAGATTAATCGGAGGATATCCGGTAATTGGTATCAGACCTACAATTGACGGACGTAGAGGACCGTTGAAGGTACGTGAAGGTTTAGAAGATCAGACAATGGGAATGGCACAGCGTGCAAAAAAACTCATTGAAGAAAATTTAAAATATTCCAACGGAGAGCCTGTAAAGGTTGTGATTGCCGATACTACTATCGGTCGTGTTACTGAGGCGGCAGCTTGTGAAGAAAAGTTCAGAAGAGAAGGTGTTGCAATTACTCTTACAGTAACTCCCTGCTGGTGCTACGGTTCAGAAACAATGGATATGGATCCCACTACTATTAAAGCGGTTTGGGGATTCAACGGTACAGAAAGACCGGGAGCAGTTTATCTGGCATCCGTTCTGGCAACACATGCACAGAAGGGACTTCCTGCCTTCGGAATTTATGGACATGAGGTTCAGGATTTAGATGATACAACAATTCCTGCAGACGTAGAAGAAAAATTATTAAGATTTGCACGTGCAGCTGTTGCAGTTGCCACCATGAGAGGAAAATCTTACTTACAGATCGGATCTATCTGTATGGGTATCGGCGGATCTATTATTGATTCCGACTTTATGGAAAGCTACTTCGGTTTAAGAGTAGAATCTGTAGATGAGGTAGAAATTATCCGTCGTATGACAGAGGGAATCTATGATGAAGCAGAATTCCAGAAAGCTCTTGCATGGGCAAAGGAAAAATGTGTAATCGGTTTTGATAAAAACCCTGATTTCGTTAAAAATAGTGATGAAGTTAAAGAAGAGCAGTTTGAATTTGTAGTTAAAATGGCGGTTATCATCCAGGAAATGATGAATGGATGTAAGACACTTCCTGAAGGCTGTGAAGAAGAAGCTGTTGGACATAATGCAATTGCAGCAGGTTTCCAGGGACAGAGACAGTGGACAGACTTCTATCCGAACGGAGACTTTGCAGAAGCTATCTTAAATACTTCCTTCGACTGGAACGGAGCAAGAGAGCCTTATATTCTTGCTACAGAAAATGACGTATTAAACGGTATGGGAATGTTATTCATGAAGCTGTTAACCAACAGAGCCCAGATGTTTGCAGACGTACGTACCTATTGGAGCAATGATGCAATTAAGAGAGTAACAGGCTATGATGTAGAAGGTGTTGCAAAAGAAGCTAATGGTGTAATCCACTTAATTAACTCCGGTGCCTGCTGTCTTGATGCCAATGCAGAAGCAAAGGATGCAGACGGAAATGCAGTTATGAAGCCCTGGTATGAAGTAACCAAAGAAGATCAGGATGCTATTATGGCAGCAACTACATGGAATCCTGCGGATAATGGATATTTCCGTGGAGGCGGATACTCTTCCAGATTTGAAACAACAGCAACCATGCCTGCAACCATGATTCGTTTGAATCTTGTAAAAGGAATCGGACCTGTACTTCAGATTGCAGAAGGATGGACAGTAGGACTTCCTGCAGAGGTTTCTGATGCATTATGGAAACGTACAGACTATACATGGCCTTGTACCTGGTTCGCACCCAGATGTGACGGAAAAGAAGGTTCTCCTTTCAAAACAGCTTATGAAGTTATGAATAACTGGGGAGCAAACCATGGAGCAATCTCTTACGGACATATCGGAGCTGACTTAATTACCATGTGTTCAATTATGAGAATTCCTGTTTGTATGCATAACGTACCTGAACAGGATATTTTCAGACCTGCTGCTTGGAATGCATTCGGAATGGACAAAGAAGGTGCAGATTACAGAGCTTGTGCTACATATGGTCCTATGTACAAATAAGAGACTTGTCAGAAAGACTTAAAAATAAGTCGGGAATCAACCCGATTCCCGACTTATTTTTTTATTATTTATCATAAAGATGCGATCCTTCATCCCGGTGTAATCTTTTCCAGGAGAAAATATTGTACCGGAGTCTGTTAGAATATTTTTTCAAAAACAGACTTTAAATTATTAGAACTTTTTTCCGGTTTTTCACTGGATACTTCAGGATGGAAATACTGATATTGAATGGCTTCGTTAATACCGGTTGACATAACACCGATTAAGACGTTACCGCCTTCCAAATACCAGACTTCACCTTTGGCAGTAACCAGGTCAGAATCAAATCCGCTGTCGCCATACCACTTTGTGGTACGATCGACAAGACTGGCATATACCTTTTCCAAATCATTTTTAGAAGTAGGAATATAGAGCCAGGCCATACTTTTCAGACGATTTTCTTCATCAAACATATATTTGATGGTACCCTCCATTCCGTCATACTCTTTTGGATACACGTAGGTAGTACCCTTATAGCTGGAAGGATAGGATTCCAAAAGCTCTCCGGAAGCAGACTGAACCTCCTCCAGGGTGCTTTCCCAGGTAATGTCGGTAAAGGGACAGGTGACAACATCTTTTCTTTGGGAACAGCCCACAAGAAACAGTAAAAATGTCAAAAGAAATAAAGGTACCATTTTTTTAAATTGATATTTCATAAAAACCTCCTGTATGATTTTGTTTATTACAATATCGGATGAAGGTTATTTTACAATAAAACATTTGTAAAGGAAATATGAATTTAGAAAAACTTAAATATTTCCGAAAGGTGACTGGGAGAAAATCAGTAAGAGACAGCTTTTCTTGTAAAACAGGGAAATAGACAAGAGTAATATTGACTGAAAAAATAGTAGGTTATATAATATTTATAATAATTTAAGGATGAACATTGAATATAGATAAAAATACAGAGTAACATTCTGAAATGTCGGAAAATTATTCTGCTTTAGATATATTAGGTTCGCCTTTTTTTATGTAATAAACCATGGAGGTAGAATAAAGGTGGAAAAATTTAAACAAAATGCATTTGTAAAAAAAGTGGGATTTAACAGAATTATCCTGGTTGGAGTAATGCTTTTGATGTATCTGATGTTTGGAGCATTAACAGGAGGATCCTTCTTCACAATGTCCCGAATTATGAACATTTTTAACTACGTTTATTTTCTTGGCTTCTTAGCTTTGGGAGTAACCTTTGTTATTGCAACCGGCGGAATTGACTTTTCTATCGGACCGGTAATGTTCTGTTGTGCACTGGTATCAGGGTACAGCTTCTTTACTCATGGAGTTCCCATGGGACTTGCTTTGGTATTATGTGTTGTAGTAGGTTTACTTTTTGGTATTTGGAATGGATATCTGGTGGCATTTATAAAAATTCCTCCGTTTATCGTATCCATGGCATCCATGAATATGGCAAAGGGTATTGCTGCCGTATTTACTAAAACACAGTCTGTAAGCTGGCCTCAGTCCTCTGATCCGGCAGGCTGGTACCGTAATCTTGTAAAATTGGGAACCATTCCCACAGGTTTTATTATTTTTATTGTAGCAGCCATTATCTGTGCAATTATCTTAAATAAAACAAAGGCAGGAAGATATATTCTTTGTCTGGGAAGTAACTCTGAAGCAGTAAGATTATCCGGAGTAGATGTTAAAAAATGGACAATGCTTGCTTATGTAATCTGTGGTATTTTAGTTGGTATTGCTTCTATCTTCTATGTAGGAGCTTATACAACCGTTCAGCCCGGATATGGAGATCAGTACAATAACGAAGCTATTGCGTGCTGTGTAATGGGAGGAACCTCCATGGCAGGTGGTTTAGCATCTATTGCAGGAACAGTTATCGGTACATTGATTATTTCTCTGTTACAGCAGGGGATTCTTGCCCTTGGTTTTTCGAAGGACTATCAGTTCATTATTACAGGTCTTATTGTAATTGCCGCAGTTTATGCAGACGTATCTGCAAGACGTAGAAAGAATTAATGATAGTACATAGAAAGGACGGGTAAGAATATGGGTGATGTTATTTTAACAATGAAAGGTATCGACAAATCTTTCCCTGGTGTTCATGCACTGGATCATGTAGATTTGGAGGTAAGAAAAGGTGAGGTCCTTGCACTGATGGGAGAAAATGGTGCGGGAAAATCTACTTTAATGAAGGTATTAACCGGTATTTATAAAAAGGATTCCGGAACAATTACATACGAAGGAAAAGAAGTTGAGTTTAAAAATACAAGAGAGGCTCAGGATGCAGGTATCGTTATTGTGCATCAGGAGTTAAATATGTTAGGTCACTTAACCGTGGCACAGAATCTTTTTATCGGAAGAGAATTTAAAAATGGTATTAAAATTGATGATAAAAAGATGAATGAAGAAGCGAAAAAGCTTTTCGATAAATTGAACGTAGATATTGATCCTACGGAAACTATGGCTAAGCTTACCGTTGGAAAACAGCAGATGTGTGAAATTGCAAAAGCGGTTTCCTTTGATGCCAAGGTTATTATCTTTGATGAGCCTTCTGCTGCTTTAACAGAAGCAGAAATTGAAGAAATGTTTAAAATCATCAGAGACCTGAAGAAAAAAGGAATTGCCATGGTTTACATTTCTCACAGAATGGATGAGATTAAGGTAATTACAGACCGTGTAACCGTAATGCGTGACGGAACCTATGTAGGAACTCTGATTACTAATGACTGTACCAAAGAAGATATCATTAATATGATGGTAGGTCGTGTAATTTATGAAGATCCTAAAACAGTAAGTGCAGTTCCAAAGGATGCACCGGTTGTTCTTAAGGTAGAACATCTGAATGCAGGAAAGATGGTACAGGATGTTAGCTTTGAATTAAGAAAAGGTGAAATTTTAGGCTTCTCCGGATTAATGGGAGCCGGCCGTACAGAAACTGCCAGAGCCTTATTCGGAGCAGATCCGAAAGAAAGCGGAGATATTTATATCAATGGTCAGAAGGTAACAATTAACAGTCCGGAAGATGCAGTAAAAGCCGGAATCGGTTACCTGTCAGAGGATAGAAAGCGTTATGGTATTGTTGTTCAGAAAACAGTAGCTGAAAATACCACCATGGCTACCATGCACAAGTTTATGAAGGGTCTCTTTATTAATAAGAAGAAAGAGGAAGAGGTCGCCCAGGAATATGTAGAAGCACTGGCCACAAAAACTCCGGGAGTAGATCAGCTGGTTGTTAATCTTTCCGGTGGAAATCAGCAGAAGGTAGTTATTGCAAAATGGCTGACCAGGGACTGTGATATTTTGATTTTCGATGAGCCTACCCGTGGTATTGACGTAGGTGCAAAGAATGAAATCTACAAATTAATGAACAAGCTGGCATCAGAAGGAAAATCTATTATTATGATTTCCTCTGAAATGACAGAAATCTTACGTATGAGTGACCGTATTGTGGTTATGTGTGAAGGTAAGAAAACGGGAGAAATCGGAATCGAAGAAGCAACACAGGAAAATATCATGAATCTGGCAACCAGAGAAATTAATTAGGAGGAGTTAAGAAGATGGCAAATAAGAAAGCTTTTAGTAAATTAAAAGGACGTGAGGCCATTGTAGTAGGTATTATCATTGTAATGGTAGTAGTCTTTAGTCTTCTCAGTCCTACCTTTAGAACTTATACAACATTTGTAAGCTTGCTGGATAGTTCTTACTATGTTGCATTAATGGCAATTGGTGTTACCTTTCCTATTATTACCGGTGGTGTAGACTTATCCATTGGTACCGGTCTTATCAGTTATGCCCTATTCGGCGGATACCTGATCGTACATCAGGAGATGCCTGTGGCAGTGGGACTTTTAGCCTGTGTAATTATGGGTACTCTTTTTGGAGTGTTAAACGGATTTTTAGTAGCGGTAATGGAGCTTCCTCCTTTCCTTGCAACTCTTTGTACCTGTATGATTAACCGTGGTATCGGCTCCTTACTTAGTGGAGGTTTTGGAATTTCCTGGCCTTCAGCCTTATCCAAGGACGGGTGGTTCAGAAGCATTTTCCGTATTAACAGTAACGGAAAGATCCTTCCTGTAGGTATTATTTTAATTATTGTTTTAGTTTTTATTATGAATTTTGTATTAAAGCATACAAAAGTAGGTCGTTATACCATTGCAATCGGAAGTAATAAGGAAGCAACAAGACTGGCAGGTGTAAATGTAAAATTCTATCATATTTTTGCCTATACCATTTGTGGTTTTTTTGCAGGTCTTGCAGCAATTGCTTATTCAGGAACATACGTAACCATTTATCCCGGATCCGGTGCAGGATTTGAAATGGATGCCATCGGAGGGGCTATTGTAGGTGGTGTATCAGCTTCCGGTGGTGTAGGAAGTGTTATTGGTACCTTCCTGGGTGTACTCGTTATCTGTTTAATGAAGGTGGGCCTTCCTTTCATTGGCTTACAGGCAAACTGGCAGCAGATTATTACCGGTTTAATTTTAATCGGTGCCGTATTAATTGATGTTGTCAAAAAGAAAAAAGTATAGTATAATTCAACTCATCCTTTAGAAACTCTTTAGAAATCTAAAGGTTTCAAAAGGAAAGATAATATTTAATATGTTTTGATATGTGGCCATAAGGCTTCATATAGATTAGATTAAATCCATAAGGAGGACAAGAAAAATGAAAAAGAAACTTGTAGCTATCGTACTTAGTACAGCAATGGCAATGTCCATGGTAGCATGTGGTGGCGCAACAGAAGAAGCTGCTACACCCGCAACAGAAGAAGCTGCTCCTGCAGAAGAAGCAGCAGATGCAACTGAAGCTCCTGCAGAAGGAGGAAACGGATATCACTTCGAAATCCTTGTAAAATCTTTCCAGTCTACATACTGGCAGGCAGCTGTTAAAGGTATCAATCAGGCATGTGATGAGTTAGGTGTTACAGCTAACTGTAATGGACCTGCTAACGAATCTGATATCGCTGACCAGGTTCAGATGCTTGACGCAGCTATCGAAGCAGCTCCCGATGGAATCGGTTTAGCAGCTTGTGATACAAGCTCCGTACTTGACTCTCTTGCAGTAGCATTAGAAAAAGGTATCCCTGTAGTTTGTTTCGATACAGGTGTAGCTGATGCTCCCGAAGGATCTGTATATGCTACAGTAGCTACAGACAACATTGCAGCTGGTGCTTGTGCAGCTGAAAACATGTTCCCTGTAATTGAAGCTCAGATCGCAGCTGCAACAGCTGACGCTCCTGTAAGAATTGGTGAAGTTAACCAGGATGCTACAGCTCTTAACATTCAGCAGCGTGGTCTTGGATTCATCAACAAAATGATCGAACTTTGTACAGCAGCCGGTAAGAAAGTTGCAGTAGAAGGTAACGAATTCTACGTAAATGCAGCAGAAGGTGCTGTAGCTGATGGCGCAGAAGTTATCATCGAAGTTGGTGTTCCTGCTCAGACAACTGTAGATTTAGCTGCTACAGAAGCTAACAAGATTATGTCTAAAGAAGATACAATCGCTATCTTTGGTTCTAACCAGACAACAATCGAAGGTGTTCTTACAGCAAACGCTACATTAAACAAATTAAATGCTGATCCTACACAGGGAATTATCGGTGTTGGTTTCGACGCTGGTACACCTCAGAAAGAAGCTATCGTTGCCGGACAGTTAATCGGTTCTGTAACACAGTCTCCTTTAATGCAGGGTTATGAATGTATCTACACATTAGTAGATATCTGTAATGGTGAAACAGTAGCTGACTATCCTATGGATGGTTACTGGTACAACACAGAAAACATGGATGCTGATGACATCGCTCCCAACCTTTACGACTAATTTTAAGTTAGAAGGCTAAATAATAAGGTAAGGAACCCTTACTTTTCACACTCACGCCTATCACTGGCTGATTGGCGTGGGGAGTGCAAATAAAAGTGTAAAAGAGACCGGAATACCGGTCTCTTTTTGCATAATATACCTTGAAAAGACAATCCCATAAAGCTATAATAAAAATAGTGTAATGAGGAGGGGAAATTATGAAAAGGTATTTAGGATTAGAAGATATGAGCAATGTAAATTGCTCTAATGTATTAAATATTATAAGAGAAGCAGGGGAAATTTCAAGAAAAGGCATCTCTGATGAAAGTGGTCTAAGCTGGGCCGGCATGACAAAAATTGTAAATAAGCTTTTTGAAAAAGGCTTTTTAGAGGAAAGCAGAAGTGTAGTGACTAATGCTGGAGCAGGGAGAATCCCTAATGTAATTAAGATATGTAAAGATCGTAATATGATTGTAGGGATTGATATCAACCGGGAAGGCTTTAGTGGAAGTGTTATCAATTTAGCGGGCGAAGTTATAAAGGAATATCAATCTGAAATTGAGTATAGTAACAAGGATGAATTATTAAGTAAAATATTATCATTTTTTGCAAATATTATTAAAAATCACAGTCATCAGAAAATATTAGCGATTGGTGTAGCCATGCAGGGGGAATTGGATGTAGAAAAGGGAATCTCTGTAAAATTTCCGCATTGTGCTGATTGGAATAACGTTCCCATAAAAGAGATATTGCAGAATCATTTTCATTATAAGGTGTATGTAGAGCATGACCCGGATTGTATGCTGTATTCAAAGATTTATAAGGAAGTAACTGATAACAGCATTCTATTCAGAATGGACAGAAGTATTGGTATGGCTGTTTATCTGGATGGTAAGATCTTAAGAGGGAACGGACTTTTAGAAGTAAAGAATTGTATTGTTTCACCAAGGAGGAAAGAAGGAGAAGAGAAAAAGAAGGTAACCATTGAGGATTATATATCAGATTGCTTCCGGGAGAAAGAATATCATGAAGAAGGTATGAAAGAGCTGATTCCGCTTTTGGTAAATTTCATGTATAATATGGGACATATATTTCATGCGGACAGAATCATACTGACAGGAGAGTTGCTTAATCACAGAGATAAATTTGAGGAGGCATTGCTTGCAGAATTTGCCAAATATACAGCTGATAAAGAGATAAAAATAGTTTTCATGGAAGAAACGAAAAGAGTTGTTGTGGGAGCTGCCTTAATTGCGGCACAATCAGCGATCGATGAAATAGAAGTTTAAAAAACAGACCGATAGGCCATATGGTTTATCGGTCTGTTTTTTAATGATGTTATATAACAGAGGGTGAATAAATAAATTTTTCTCCGGGAATAAACATATGAAATTTTAAACCGGAAAATTTATTATAAATAAGATCAACAAAATAAGCGGGGTTAACGCAATTGACATCATAGAGATCATAATGCATGGGAATAATCATGTCGGCAGAGATTCTCCCGGCCAGGGTTAAGGCTTCCAAAATATTCATATTACCTATAATATCATTTTCTAACTTATAATAGTCCCGTCCGTTGATGGGAAGCATTAAAATATCAGTATTTTGTAAAGATTCTTCTAATCCTTCATAAATACAACAATCTCCGGCATGATAAACTACAGTACTTCCAAAATAAAATTTATAGCCCAGATACAAGGATTCACCAAGTTGATTTATTGCAAGTGTTTCATGGGCAGAAGCTAAAGGCATAACACGAAAATCCGAAAAGCTTAAGATAGAATTTGCAGATGCCAAGATGATATTTTCTTCAGGTATTCCGTAAGATAATAGCTTGGTAAAAACAGCCTTTGGTATTACAAATTTTGTACTGTGATTGGCTTTAAAGATAGAGGCTAAGGTGTCGGGATCCATATGATCATAGTGATCATGAGTACAAAATACAAAATCAATAAAATCCAACTGAGTGGGTAAAATTGGCGGTTCATAATTTCTTTTCCACCTAAGAGAAGAAGTACTGCAATTACGATCAACATAGTCACTGAGATAGGGATCAATCAAAAGATAAGTATTTTTATATTTTATAAGAAAACCCTCCTGACCTAAATAAAAGAAAGCCAGCTGATCTTGGGTAAGAGCAGTTTGAACAATATTTTGTTTAAACATAAAACCTCCTGATTTATATAGTAAGAGTTGTCCGACAAATGGGTATCTAATTCCCATGATAATACCAGTATAACACTGTAAACCAATACCATTTGTGGCTAGCTTGTCTGATACTATTATAAAACATTAAAAATAATAAGAAAATAGTGAGAAAATACAAATATTGTCAATTGATGATAATAACACGGTGTGATATAATATCTCCAACAAGGGGAGTTATGGTTAAGGGGGAAAATATGAAAGCAATTGTGATAGAAAAGCCGAAAGTAATTCATTTAAAAGAAGTGGAAAAACCGGAGCCTGGGGAGGGCTTTGTAAGAATCAAAGTAATGGCAGCACCTATCTGTGCCACGGATTTGGATGTGGTTGATGGAGATATACCTGCAAAATATCCATTGATTCCGGGACATGAATGGAGCGGTATTGTTGATGGTGTTGGAAGCCGGGAAGATGAAATCTGGCTGGGAAAAAGAGTAGTGGGAAGCAGCGATGTTGCCTGTTTTCACTGTGAGGAATGCAGAAAAGGCAATTGGAGATATTGTAAGGAATTTGAGGAAATAGGCTTTAAAAGAAATGGAGCCTATGCTGAATATGCCATTATGCCTGCCTTTGGACTAATAGAGCTTCAGGATAGCATTTCCTTTGTACACGGTTCTTTGTGTGAGCCATTAGGGGTAGCATTAGGTACCCTTGCAAAAGCGGAAGCAAAGCTGGGTGATACTTGTCTCATTATGGGAGCCGGCCCTATCGGATTATGTATTTTGGCAGCGGCCAAGGCGATGGGACTTAGAAAAATTGTTGTTGGCGATTTTAGTCCTTATAAATTGGATTTGGCAAGGAACATGGGAGCAACAGAAGTTATAGCCTGTGATAAAGAAAATGTCTTAGAAAAATTAAAAACCATTCATCCGGATGGAACGGACATCGTCATCGATGCCACAGGAATAGAGGAAAGTATTGTTATCTGCCTGAAGGCAGCCAGAAAAGGTGGAACTGTAGCTCTGGCAGGCTATGGACGAGGTAAGATTATGAACGTAAGGATTGATGATATTCATATCAATAATCTTAAGGTAGTGGGAGCAGGTAATAATTGGAACTACCATAAAAAAGCTATACAACTAATGGAAGAAGGTAAGGTTAATTTAGAACCATTGGTTACTCATAAATTGCAACCGGAGGATTATGCGAAAGGCTTGGAACTGGCAAGAACCAGACCGGAAGGATTTGTGAAGGCAGTATTTTGTTATGAATAAAAGTGTATTAGGAATTGATCTTGGAACCTCATCCGTAAAGATACTGCAGATATTTCAAGATCATTCTAAATTAAAATTTAAAGAGGAATATAAAGAAAAAAATAGAAAGGGCTGGTGGGATGCCATCCTTTCTATTTTTGATGAAATAAATTTTGATACGGTGGAGGCTATAGGCTTGTCTTCCCAGGTAGGAACCTATCTGATTAATCAAGACAAAATCATTCACTGGAATCAGCCGGAAGGAAAGGAACAGCTGGAGAGAATCCTGAAAAAATATGAAAAAGAAACCTTTCTTAAAGAGCTGGGACTAAACCATCCAAAATTAAATTCGTATCCTATTCCAAGACTTCTATATTGTAGCGAAGCTTTTTCGGATGTGAAATATATCTGTCAGCCTAAGGATTATATATGTGAAATGCTGACAGGAAAAAGAGTCTCCGATCCCTATTCCTGGAGAGGTCTGGCAGAAAAAGAAAGCATGGAATACAGTGCTTATTTTTTGGAAGAGATAAAAATAAAAAAGAATCAGCTTCCGGAAATTAAAAGTTTTGACAAAGTAGCAGGTTATACCAAAGAAATAGACTTGAAAAATAATAAAGTGAGACCGGGAATTCCTGTATATACGGGATTAAATGATTTTTTTGCTTCCCTGGCAGGAATGGGAATTACAGATGAAAAAACTTTATTTGATATTACAGGGACAAGCGAACATCTGGGGATTATAACAAAAACGTATGAGAGCAGTACAGGTTTAATAGCCAGTCCTTATCTGGAGAACTATATTCATTATGGTGTAACGGCATCGGCGGGAGACAGTATTAAAATGGCATTAAGATTAGGAATGGAGAAGCTTGATTTAGAGAAAGAATATCCGCTCAAATCACCTATTTTTTTACCCTATTTAAACGGGGAAAGAGCTCCCATCTTTGATCCTGATGCCAGAGGCTGCTTTTTTGGAATAGGACAGGAGGCCGAAAAGCTATTTCCTTATTCGGTATTAGAAGGCATAGTTTTTAGCCTTTACCATATTTATGAGAATTTAGGGATGCCGCCGATGGAAAGAATCCTACTGTCAGGAGGAGCCGGAGACCTTAAGTTTTTAAATGAATTAAAAGCAGAAATATTTGGAGTAAGGGTAGAGATCCTGGAAGAAACGGAGACCTCAGCTCTTGGTGCAGCATTAATAGCAGCGGTAGGAAGTGGATGGTATCCTGATTTGAAGGAGGCGCAAAAAGACAGATGTAAAAGAAAAAGCATTATCAAACCCGGCTACGGATGGAAAGGGAAGCTGGAAAGCAGATACGAAATATATAAAAAATTATATCCGTTATTAAAGGAGTTGTATCAGGAATTTAAGGAGAAAACAAAATGAAGTGTGTTATTTTAGGTGCCGGTAAAATAGCAAGAGGCTTTTTGGGGCATTTGTTATTTTTGAGTAATATACCCTTTATCTTTGTGGAAAAAGACAGAAATATAGTTAATCTTATTAATGAAAAAAAGGAGTATACCGTAAATATTTTAGGGGACAGCTCTAAAAATTGTAAGGTAATAGGGATAGAAGCAATATGTCTGGAAGAGGAAGAAAAGGTAATTGAAGCTATCAAAAATACGGATCTGATTTTTACGGCAGTCGGAGGAAAAAATTTAAGCTCACTTGCTTCGCTTCTCACAAAGGGAATCGAAAAGAGACTGGAAGCTGAGGGGAATCTGAATATTATTACCTGTGAAAACTGGAAACAGCCTGCCCTGCTTTTGGAAGAATCAGTAAGAAGTCTTATAGATAAAACAAAAGAAGCGGAATTATCCAGAGTTGGATTTTCGGAAGCAGTAATTATGCGCTCGGGAATAGAAGCAGGGGAAGAATTAAGAAAACAAGATCCTTTAATAGTGAATGTTCAGGATTACTGGAAGCTGCCTATTAATGGAGCAGCAATCAAAGGACAGCTGCCGCCGATCTTAGGAATGGAATTATTACAGGAATTTACCGGATTTTTAGAAAGAAAGTTTTATACCTATAATGCTGCCAACGGAACAACCTCCTATGTGGGAGCGCTTCTTGGCTATCAATATATTTCTGAGGCAGCCCATGATGAAAGAATCTTGAAAATATTAGATGGTGTTTATCTGGAAACAGCCAAGGCTCTGTCTCAGAAACATAAAATATCCCTGCAGGAACAGTTGGATTTTACATTAACCTCTAAAAGAAAGCTACAGGATGAGACTATTGTAGACTATATAGAGCGAAATGCCAGAGATCCCCTTCGCAAGCTTGGTAAGGATGACCGTCTGGTAGGCTCTGCCAGAATGGTAATGGAGCAGGGGATAAAACCGGAAAATCTTTCTTTGGCTATTGCTGCCGCAATTTATTATCATAGTCCGGGGGATGAATTTGCAGAAGAATTGGAGAAAAAGAGAAAAACCCTTGGCGTTGATTATATTTTAAGGAATGTTTGTGAAATAGATCCTGAATCAGAGCTGGCATTTTTGATCAAAGAGAAAATTGAATTATTGAAAAAGTGGGGTTGGATAAAGGAATAAAAGGAAAAATGAGGAAACCGAATCATGAAAAAAGAAAATAGTATCATTATTATCGGGGCGGGAAAAACAGGAAGAGGTTTTTTGGCACGGCTAATGCAGGAAGCCGGTAAAAATATTATTTTTATAGATAAGAACAAAGAATTGGTACAAAAGCTGAGAGCGACAAAAAGCTATGATATTGAATTTTTTGGAAACTGCAGAGAGAAGACTGTGATTACTGATTACAGTATATATACTTGGGAGGAAAAAGAGGTTAAGGATCTTCTGGGCGAAGCAGAGCTGTTGTTGGTAAGTGTGGGAGGGGACAATTTGGAAGAGGTTGGAGAAAAGCTTTCTGAAGTACTTCCCAAAGAGAAGAAAACTTATATTATAACGGCAGAAAATGCATCCTTACCGGCACAGCGTTTGAAAAAAGCAATAGGAGAGGATTATGTTTTTGTAAGCGAGTCTACTGTTTTTTGTACAACCATAGAAAAAGAGGGTGTGCATATTTCTTCAGAAAATTATCCATATTTACAGTATAATCAGGAATTGTTGGGGAGTAAGAGACTTGATATCACTACTCTGAAGCCAATTGAAAATTTTGAAAATTTTCTTACAAGAAAGCTCTATACCTATAATGCAGCCAGCTGCGTCATTGCTTATCTGGGATGGCTGAAGGGATATAAAATCTATAGTGAAGCGGCAGCGGATAAAGAAATTTTGGAAATGCTGGATGAAAACTACAGAGTAACCAATAAAGTATTGTGCAGGGAATATGGCTATGAAGAGAAGGACCAGGAGGAATTTGCAAAGTTATCAAGAACAAAATTTTTAGATCCTACAATAGTAGATACCGTGGAGCGAAATGCCAGAGATCCCAAAAGAAAATTGGCCAAGTCAGAACGCCTGCTGGGACCTATCCGTCTGCTTCATAAATATCATGAAAGTGCTGAAGTGTTGGAAAAAACTGTGGCAGCAGCTCTTAAGTACCATAACCCCAAAGAAGAAAATTGGGAAAAGCTGCTATCAGGAAAAAATATAGAGGAGCTTCTTTTTGAAATTTGTGGATTAGAGCCGGAAGAAGAAATTTCAAAAAATATCATAAAATACTATAAGGAGTAAAAAATAAGGGATTGGTCATAGCGTTATTGTGTAACAGTTCAGCCATGACCAATCACAATGCTGATTGGTCATGGGAGAAAGAGTAAATATAGAGAAAGCATCTGCCGGCTTGCTGAAAGCGACTTTGAATCCGGGAGATGCTCGTAACAGGAAGCCGAAGGCTGAACTTTTACGTTATTGTAACATTATTGACATATCCCCTTTTTTTATAGCCATATCTATATTATAATAATTAAAAATAACTGTGGGAGTATGAAACAGTTAAAAAATAATACAATTTTGGAGGTAATTA
>JAFYWD010000258.1 GCA_017558205.1 Lachnospiraceae bacterium
CTCTCCGGTAAAGTTACCTTTTCCCTTTACGGTCAGCTCTATAGGTACTTCCGTTTTCTTAGAGATATCCACAGTTTCCGGCTCCATTGTATAATCCTTTGTTGTCAGTTTTTTTCCGTCAAGCAGAATCACCGGAGATACCTTCTGTTTTGTCTTACCTGCCTTTTTTTCCATATAGATATCATCAGCTGCAATATCAGAATCTGAAAGGTCCTTGGGTAAAATTTGGAAGTAAAGTGTTTTACTTCCTTTATAGTTTCCTTTCATCTTAAGGATAATCTGAGGAGCTTTTTGATCAAATACCTTTACTCCGTCTTTTTCTACCCCTTGTTCTTCCAGTGTATAAACCTTCTGATTATTTTTAAAGGTTATGGTATAGTCCTTTTTTTCTGTTAATAAGGTGGTTCCATCATATACCTTAATAGGGAAGGTTAGCTTCTTTCCGTTATAGGTAGGATTATAAATTCCCGTTACCCAAACCTTACCTTCCACCGCAACCTGCTCAGCCTCCTCTTCCTCCCAAGGTGTAGTAGCCAGACGTAAGGTAGTAAGTCGGTATGAGAGCTGCTGTTTCATCAGTTCAATTTCTAATGGAGTTGCATTTTCATTCCCCAGCAGGACTTCAGCCTCCTGTATTTTTACCTGAAGCTTGTCCAGACTTTCTTTTGAATAAGGTTTTTGATCAAGGTTCTTTGCTTGCTCAAGAAGTATTCTAAGTCCCTCTTCATCCTTCGTCACAAATTCTCTTTCCAGCTTAATTTCGGAAGCTGCTCCATGATTTTCATGGGAAGAGATCACCACCAGGCGTAAGTATTTTGTAGTTACAGGCTCTCTGAATACTACTGTTTTCTCTGTCTTATCCTTTGGCCAGGTACCGCTTTCCACCAGAATATCAAAGTTACTGCCATCTCTGCCGGCTCTGATTTCATATCCGGTAATAATACCGTTATCATTTCCTGAAGAACGTGGAACGTAAGTGATACTTTTCAGACTCTGCTCTTTCTTTAATTCCAACTGAATCCAGTGAGGTCTGTCACCTTCTCCCGTCTTATTGTACTGGGTGTGCCACATAGTAGCCGGATCATCATCTATCACATTTTCCGGAGCTTCTCCGTTAGCCTGTTGATAGGAGGAGGCTGTTACCTGCTGAATTTCTTCCGGGCGGATAAGGGATAAATTCTTAAACTCCAGATGCTCCAATGCCCAGGCCAAGGAAATAGCATAGCCATCTACTGTAGGCTGCATGGCTTTTGATAACTCCCGACGAATGGAATTTTTTACAGTTTCCAGCTGTTCCACGCTTTTCTTTGTATAAGCTGATAAATCTCCGGAAGCCTTTTCCAGGTAGTAATCCACCTCTGAATAATCTGCTACTCCCAAGGAAACCTTATCCACTTCTGTCTGAATACGTGAGATCAGTCCTGATATTTCCTCTGCAGTAGGTGCAAAAGAATTTAATACTTCTTTTCCTTCCGATACCAGCTGGGAAAGCAGGTTATTTTCTGATACTGTTAAGCATAAATCAGCTACTATTAAAAGCTGATCTAATGCCATAGTGGAGTTATAAGCAGCCTCTCTGCCTACACGTACATCATCCACATAACCAATAAAGGCCTTTGTCTTACTGCCTATATATTCTACCGGGAACATCATAGTAGCTAAAAGTGGTCTGCCTTGAATCTGTTCTCCATCACCGATGGTATCCACCAGTACTCCGTTAACATAGAGCTGTACTACGTTTTGACGATTTTTAAATTCCAGTTCTACCCATTCGTTAACCGGCAGACTGTAATTAAAAGAATAATCATAGTTTTCTCTTGAAAAACCAACCTTCCCCGTATTTTTTTGTA
>JAFYWD010000259.1 GCA_017558205.1 Lachnospiraceae bacterium
AAACACACCATCGAAGTAACTCTGGCCGCACCGGAATACATGAATAAAACAAAGGGTACTTTTGTTGTAACTGTAATTAAGGGAATTGAAAATCTGACAGTTACAGTGCCCTCTGCAGAGATTTACAAGGAAAGCAAGAAGGCAGCAACTGTGAAGGCTGAAGTTGCCTATAATGAAGGTACAGAAGCACCGAAAACGAAAAAAGTAATCTGGGAGGTTGTAAAACCTAACGGAGAAGCTTTTGCAGCAGGGGATGCTCTCTATGGAGTTCTTTCAATGAGTAACGGTAAGGTTACCGTAAATAAATCCTTTGTACCCACCGAAAGAACAGAAGATAATCAGTTCTGTATTAAGGCGACAGCAGCAGATTATCAGGGTAATACTGCTTTTGCCATGAGTGAAGTAATTACCTTAATGAATAAGCCTATTGAAATCAGCAAAATCTGTCTGGTTGCACCTGCAGAAGGCGGCTATCAGGTGGTTGTAAAAGAAGGAAGCGAAATCACTACAAATGTATTGGAGAATGCTTTTGTTGTAGCTTTGAAAGAGGATGCTCCGGAAAAAGAAATTTATACAGAGGAAGAATTAAGTAATTACAGTATCTCTCCTGCTCTTTTGACCTATAAAACATCCAACAAGGCTGTGGTAGTACAGGAAGAAGAAAAAGTAACTCTCACATCGGGTAAAACCGCGAAAAACATAGTACTTACTATTTCTACCAATGACGGCGGAAAGAAAAAAGCTACCATGAAGTTCAGTGTTGTTTATGCTGCTCCGGAAGCTTTGGGCTTGGAAGTATGGGATGGTGACCAAAGATTAGGTGAAGCTCTGGCAAAAGATATTTCCTTTGCAGGAACTACCAATACCAGACTGACTGTAAAAGTAAAACAGAAAGCAGGAGAAAGCTGGTCTGACCTGAATGCATTGGTAAATTATAAGCTCAGTGTAAAAAATGGAAAAATTATTTCCTCTGATGCTGTAAAAGGTATTTATGAAATTATAGTAACAGCAAAGAAAGTAACTATTACACTGGATAACAAAACAGTCAATGCGAAAGCAAAAGAAATTTATCAAATTACAAATACTGCCTATTCAGAGGCAAAAGCTCCCAAGGTTAAGACAGCCTCCAAACTGATTTGCGGTGTGATGGATAATCGTAGTGTTGTTTATCAGTTAAGCGGATATGATTACAGTAATAAGGCAGTAATGGTAGAAACTGACTTTATGGACAGAAACAAGAAGGCAGAAGTTTATGACCAGTTTGAGACAGCTTTACTGAATGAAAATCATCCTATTACAATTTCTGCTGATGGTAAATTGGTACTTAACTTTGCCGGAAGTAATATACCTGCAGGAAGCTATAAATTAAAATTAACTTTTGGTACAGGAGAAAATGCAGAAAGCTTTGTTGCTGATGCCAAGCCGGTAACAGTGACATTAAAAGCTGTAAAACCCAAGGTAACCAAGGGAAGTTATTCAGCACCCACTTCTTATAAGCTGGATACAAAAGCAGGAAACAGTGTGAAGCTTATCGGTAAAGGAAAGAATGTGATTGAAAATTCTGTATGTTATTTTGATTTAAAGAACTCTAATGTGAAAGGAAAACAAAACAATTTCCTGACATACTTTGAATTAAAAGATAACATCTTGTCCTTGAAGGAGGGTGTGACAGAAGCAGATATTGCATATCTGAAGAGTAAGAATGGTAAAAATGATTTAACTGCCTATGTTACTTATACGGTAGCTTATGGTGATGATGGATATGGAAATCCATTCACGGCAGAAAAGACTGTAAAAATTACAGTGAAGTTAAAATAGGTCGGAATA
>JAFYWD010000260.1 GCA_017558205.1 Lachnospiraceae bacterium
CGTGACCTGCCGAAGGTTTATAATCAGTGGTGCTCTGTTGTCCGTTGGGAAAAAGAGACAAGACCCTTCCTTCGTTCCCGTGAATTTTTATGGCAGGAGGGACATACAGCTCATGCAACAGCGGAGGAAGCAGAAGAAAGAACAATCCAGATGCTGAATGTTTATGCTGATTTTTGTGAAGAAGTGTTGGCTATGCCCGTGGTTAAGGGTAAGAAAACAGACAAGGAAAAATTTGCAGGAGCAGAAGCTACTTATACCATTGAAGCTTTGATGCATGACGGAAAAGCATTACAGTCCGGTACCAGCCATAACTTTGGAAACGGTTTTGCCAAGGCTTTTGATATTCAGTATACAGGAAAAGATAATAAGTTAGAGTATGTACATCAGACCTCCTGGGGGATGACAACCCGTCTGATCGGAGCTATTATCATGGTTCATGGTGATGATAACGGTCTGGTACTTCCTCCTAAGGTGGCACCCTGTCAGGTAATGATTATCCCTATTATGCAGAAAAAGGAAGGGGTACTGGAAAAAGCAGAAGAATTAAGAGAACGTTTGGCAAAGGTGGGAGCCAGAGTAAAGGTAGATGACAGCGATAAGAGTCCCGGATGGAAATTCTCTGAACAGGAAATGAGAGGAATTCCTCTGCGTGTGGAAATCGGTCCTAAGGATATTGAAGCAGGTAAATGTATGATTGCCCGCCGTGATACGGGAGAAAAGCTGGAAGTTGCTTTAGAACAGTTAGAAGAAACAGTAACTCAGTTATTGGAACGTATTCAGAAGGAGATGCTGGAGAGAGCTAGAGTACATAGAGATGAACATACCTATATAGCCACCGATATGGAAGAGCTTCAACAGATTCTGGATACAAAGCCGGGCTTTGTAAAGGCTATGTGGTGTGGCGATCAGGCTTGTGAGGATATGATCAAAGAAAAATATTCTGCTACCAGCCGTTGTATGCCCTTTGAACAGGAAGAATTATCCAAGAACTGTGTATGCTGTGGAAAGCCGGCACAGAAAATGGTCTACTGGGGAAGAGCATATTAGGAGAATTGGGTGAAAATACCAAAACCATAAAATGAAAAATCCGGGGATAAAGAAAAATACAAAGATAAAAATGTGGAGGGTTTACAAATGAATATTTTAGTAATAAATTGCGGCAGCTCCTCTTTAAAATATCAGCTGATTAACAGTGATGATAAATTGGTACTTGCCAAGGGACTGTGTGAAAGAATCGGAATTGACGGAAGTGCCATCAGTCACCAGAAGATGGGAGAAGGAAAAGTAAAAACAGAAGTGGAGATGAAAAATCATACGGATGCAGTACAGATTGTGATTGAAAAATTAACAGATCCTTCAGTAGGAGTAATTTCTTCTTTGGAAGAGATCGATGCGGTAGGTCATCGTATGGTACATGGAGGAGAGGAATTTGCCGGCTCCTGTATTATTACTGAGGAGGTATTAAAGACGGTAGAATCCTGTAATGATTTAGCTCCCCTTCATAATCCGGCCAACTTAATTGGTATTGCAGCATGTAAGGAGGTAATGCCTAAGGTACCTATGGTAGGTGTATTTGATACTGCCTTCCATCAGACAATGCCTAAAAAAGCGTTTCTCTACGGACTTCCCTATGAATACTATGAGAAATATAAGGTTAGAAGATATGGCTTCCATGGCACCAGTCATGATTTTGTATCTAAGAGAGCAGCACAAATTTTAGGAAAAGACAGAAAAGACCTGAAAATTATCGTATGCCATCTGGGGAACGGAGCTTCTGTCACTGCTGTGAAGAACGGAATTTCTGTAGATACTTCTATGGGCTTAACACCCTTGGAAGGTCTGATTATGGGAACAAGAAGCGGTGACCTGGATCCTGCCATTGTAACCTTTTTGTCAGCAAAGGAAGGAAAAACTGCGGAAGAAATTATAGATATCTGTAATAAAAAATCAGGTGTTTTAGGGCTGTCTGCCGGTTTTTCCAGTGATTTCAGAGATTTGGCAGAGGCAGCAGAGACTGGTAATGAAATGGCAGAAACTGCCCTTTCTGCCTATGCTTATCGCCTGGGTAAATATATTGGTGCTTATGCAGCAGCCATGAACGGAGTAGATGTTATCTGCTTTACAGCCGGAGCAGGAGAAAACAATGCAGAGGTTCGTTCTTTAATTGGTCAGTATATTGGATTTTTAGGCACAAATATTAATCCTGAGAAAAATAAAGTCAGAGGAGAAGAGGTAATTCTTTCTGACGAGGGAAGCAGGGTAGTAACCATGGTGGTACCCACAGATGAAGAAATGGCCATTGCAGAGGAAACAGAGAGATTACTTTCCTAAGAAATAGAATATGTAAGACAAATGAAAGGTTCTCTCAATGACATTGTTCATGAGAGGACTTTTTTATAGAAAGAGAGATAATTCTTTTATGAGAATAGAAATGCCGTCAGATGTAAAATTTATTATAGAGACCTTAGAGCAGGCCGGCTATGAAGCCTATGCAGTGGGAGGATGTATCAGGGACAGTATTTTACAAAGAGTACCTGATGACTGGGATATTACTACCTCGGCTAAGCCGGAGCAGATTAAAAAATTATTTATGAAAACCATAGATACGGGAATTGCCCACGGAACAGTAACAGTGATGAAAAATCATACAGGCTATGAGGTAACTACCTATCGTATTGACGGAGAGTACGAGGATGGAAGGCATCCAAAGGAAGTGACCTTTACCTCGGATCTGTTAGAGGATTTAAGAAGAAGAGATTTTACCATTAATGCCATGGCATATAATGACAGGGCAGGACTGGTAGATGCTTTTGGGGGAAGAGAGGATATTCAGAAGCAAAGAATACGATGTGTGGGAGAAGCAAAATGCAGATTTTCAGAGGATGCCTTGAGAATGATGCGTGCAGTACGTTTTGCAGCTCAGCTGGGCTATGAAATAGAGGAGGAAACGAAGCAGGCTATCAGTTTGCTGGCAAAAAATCTGGAAAAAATCAGTGCGGAGAGAATCCGGGTGGAACTGATGAAGCTGTTACTTTCCGATCATCCCTATAAATTAAGGGAAATGTATGAACTGGGCTTAACTGCTGTCTTTTTTCCGGAATTTGATAAGGCCATGATTACCACTCAGAATAATCCTCATCATATCTATACAGTGGGAGAACATATTCTTAAGGCAGTGGAGCTTGCCCCCAAGGATTCCATCCTCCGGCTTACCATGCTGCTTCATGATATTGCCAAGCCGGAAACCCTGAAAAAGGATGAAGAAGGAATTGATCATTTTCATGGTCATAATGTTCGGGGAGAAATCATGGCTGTGGATATATTAAGAAGATTACGCTTTGATAATCTTACCATAGGGCAGGTAGGAAGGCTGGTGAATTGTCATGATGATAAGGTATCCCTGAAGCCGGAGCGGTTGAGGAAATATATTTCAAAACTGGGCTGTGAGCTGTTTGAAGCCTTGCTGAAGGTTAAGGAAGCAGACATGCTGGCTCAAAGTCTATATCTGAGAAAGGAAAAAGAAGAAGAGTTAAAAAGGCTTGGGGAGGAATATGAAAAAATATGTATTTCCCAAGACTGTCTTAGCTTAAAAGAGCTGGAGCTGACAGGAAATGATTTGATTATGCTGGGAATGAAGCCGGGAAAGGAAATAGGAGATATGCTGCAGCAGGTGCTGGAGCATGTATTGGAAAATCCGGAAAATAATAAAAAGGATATTTTGCTGCAGCTGGTAAAAAATAAAATAGATGTGTAAAAGCGGTGGTCATAAATTGTAAAGCCTTCTCATAAGATAAGAAAGAAAAAAGGGTCTTGAAATGAGGAGGAGAATATGATAGATGATAAAACAACTGCCATCCTGGAAAAATACGATATTCGAGTGCTTCGCCTCTTAAAGGGGCGGGGCGCTATTCTTTGTGAAACGGAAACCGGGATAAAGATCTTAAAGGAATATAAAGGCAGTTGCACAAGGCTGCTATTGCAGGACCGTTTGCTGCAGGAAATAAGAAAAAAGGGTTATGAATATACTGAGCAACTGGTCTATTCCAGGGAAGGGGAGCCGGTAGTAAAGGAAGAGGATGGAACAGTTTACTATTTGAAGGAGTATAGTCCGGGAAAAGAATGTAATATCAGAGAATATAAGGATTGTATACATGCGGTAAGCTGTCTGGCAAGACTTCACAATGCCATGGAGCTTAAGGATTTGGCGAAGGAAATGGAAATTTCGGCATATAATCCTGTGGATGAATGGGAAAAACAAAATAGAGAGCTTAAGAAAATAAAGAAATATCTGAAGCAAAAAAAACAGAAAACAGAGTTTGAATATTATTTGCTGTCAAATTTTGATCCCTTTATTGAAAAAGCAGAGAAGGTGCTTTGGGGAATGAAACAGGAGAAGGGGATATTCGATCATAACAGTATACAACAACAGGGGATCTTCTGTCATGGTGATATTCAGCATCATAATTTGCTGTTTCAGGAAGGAAAAGGATATTTTATTAATTTTGAACATTTTATTTTGGATAGTCCCATCAGGGATCTGACACTATTATTTCGTAAAATTATGGAAAAAAATAACTGGTCCTCCCAGCTGGGAAATCAGGTATTGGAAGCTTATACAAAAGTCAGACCCTTTACGGAGGAAGAAAGAAAGCAGCTGTATTATCGTTTGAGTTATCCTGAAAAATTCCGGAAAATAGCAAATTTTTATTACAATACGACAAAGTCCTGGATTCCCGGTAAAAATAAGGAAAAGCTGGAAAGTATTTTATTTCAGGAAGCAGAAAGATCCCGTTATCTGGAAGATTACTTACAATATTGACAAACTAAAAGACAGACAGTAAAGTTAAACTACATAAATTGAGAACAAACAGGTTATATAAAAAGCTAAAGTTTAGCCTGATGCACCATAACACGTAAGAGGATGATTCATGCACAAAAATTATAAAAATAAGGGAATATTATACGCAGGTCTGCTATTACTTCTTTGTTTTACGGCAGGCTGTAAAGACCGGGTTTTGACGGAGGAAACAGTTAAGGAAACGGTAAAGGTAATGCCGGGGGCCTATGACAGTGTGGACAAAGCTCTGGTAGTAGGAAAAAATAAGGAAAAGCAGACCATTACTTTTTTTAATTTTCGATTAAAGAAAAATTATACTCTTGGATATGATGGCACCACCTGCTTTTATGATAAGTATGGAAGCTCCCTGTCAGCAGAGCAGCTGAAAAAGGGAGAGGTGACAGATATTTACTTTTTGAAGGGAGAAAAGCTGCTGAGTCAGGTAATGGTATCTCCTCAGGTATGGCAGCTTAGTGAAGTAAAGAATTTTCAGCTGGATTTAAAGGCCGGCAGAATGAAGATCCAGGATGCGTATTATACTCTGAGTGAAGATACGGTGGTATTTTCAGGGGATGAACAGGTAGAGTTTCTGGATATTCATGAAGGGGATACCCTGTCCTTAAGAGGAAATGATAAAGAGATTTTCAGTATAAACATAGAGCAGGGACATGGCTATCTGAGGCTGGAAAATGCAGAGTATTTTATTGGTGGCTGGATTGAGCTGGGCCGGGGACTGGTGAAGAAAATTGAAGAAGATATGCTTCTTACAGTTCCGGAAGGAACACATAAGGTTTATGTTTCTCATACCGGCTTAGAAGGAGAAAAAGAAGTAAAAATTCTTCGTGGGAAAGAAACAAAGATGGATTTGGGAGATTTAAAAAAGGATGACCTGATTAAATACGGTAATCTTATCTTTGTACTGGAGCCCTCAGAGGCTAAGGTATACATAGATGGAAAGGAAATTGATACCAACAGATCGGTAAAGGCTGAGTACGGACTTCACCAGATTATGGTAACCGCAGATGGGTATGAAACCCTGATACAGTATATAAGAGTATCGGCAGAGGGAGCTACCCTGGCAATTACTTTGGATAAGGAAAAGGATAAAACAGTTTCAGCAAATGGCACAGGCAGTCTTACGGTAACACCAACACCGGTACCTTCTGTTTCTTCCAATGGTGTATCCGGCAATACAACAACCAGTGGAAATAGTACCACCGGAAGTATTACAGGTAGTGGCACAAATATTCAGGGAAGTAACAATGCCGTAAGCACTACCGGTTATAAGGTAGAGATTAAGGCTCCTGTAGGGGCAGAGGTGTATGTAGACGGTAATTATGTAGGAATTATCCCTACCAGCTTTAAAAAGCAAAAAGGAACCTATCAGATCGTTTTAAGAAAGTCCGGATATGAAAGTCGAAGCTATACCATTGAGGTCCAGGGAGAGGAGCGGGATGTGCCCTTTTCATTTTCTGAGCTGCAGCCCAACTGAGATATAATTCAGTAACAGTTCAGCCGTGATCAATTACATTGCTGATTGGTCATGGGAGAAGAGAAAAACAGGGAAATAAGGTATGGGAAGTAGCCCGGTAAAATACTCAAAAATGTGCATAAATAAAGGGAAAAAGGGCAAAAATATCTTGACAAGTAAAGGAAAAGAGATTATATATAGTTGTAGACGTTTTTGGCGTACTAACACATAGGTTAGAGGAGGAGTTCACTAATGAACAAAACAGAATTAGTAGCAGCTATGGCTGAACAGACCGGATTATCTAAAAAAGATGCAGAAGCAGCTTTAAAAGCTTTTACAGATGTTGTAGCTAATGAATTAAAGGCAAATGGCAAAGTACAGTTAGTTGGTTTCGGAACCTTTGAAGTTTCTGAAAGAGCAGCAAGAGAAGGAAGAAATCCTCAGACTGGCGAGACAATGACAATCGCAGCTTCCAAAGCACCTAAATTCAAGGCAGGAAAAGCTTTAAAGGATATGATTAACGAATAATCGGATAAATCCAAAAAGACTTAAACCGTAGTCATAATGGCTACGGTTTTTTACATATTATAAGGAAGAAAGGGAGAAAATTCTTATGAGATTGGATAAATATTTAAAGGTTTCCAGACTGATTAAACGAAGAACCATTGCCAATGAGGCCTGTGATGCCGGCCGTGTTATGGTAAATGATAAGGTGGCAAAGGCTTCTCTTGATGTGAAGGCAGGAGATATTATTGAAATTGCTTTTGGACAAAAAGCAGTAAAGGTAAGGGTGCTGGATGTCCAGGAAACTACAAAAAAAGAAGCGGCCAAGGAATTATTTGAATATATTTAATAGGAAGAAAGCCTTCCTGTTATTTATTAAAATGATGTCAGGGTCAAAAGCCCATATAGTATTTTTAAGCTGTACAATATATACAAATCAACATCGGGACGTTTTTAGAAACCCTCTTTATGAATTGTATATATTGTACAGAGAAAATTTAATGAAAGGACTTTTGAACCTGACATCTTAAAATAAACCATAGAAACATATTTTTTCTTACCGGTGAATATAAATAGAGAAAGAGAGAAAGTGAGGAAAAATATGGAAGACTTAAATGCAGGGGAAAGCCGTCCCCATAAAATGAATATGATAAACAGGAAGAATTGTGCTTTGACAGGTGTGAAGGATGTTATTGCTTTTGATGTGGCAGAGGTTATCCTGGAAACCACCATGGGAATCTTGCTGATGAAAGGAAAAGACCTTCATGTAAAAAGACTTACCTTGGACAAGGGTGAGGTGGATCTTGAGGGAAAGATTGATTCCTTTTCTTACACGGAAAAGCATTCTCTGGGGAATAAACAGGATTCCTTCTTTGGAAGATTATGGAAATAGCTGCCTATGATAAGCATGGTATATGGTGAATGGGAGTTGCTGAGAGAAAGTATCAGAATAGGCTTGCTTCTGTCGTTGCTTTATGACGGAATTAAGATTATACGGATATTTTTAGACCATCCTGCTTTAATCCGGGATCTGGAGGATGCACTTTATTGGGTGATATCTACCTTATTAATTTTAGAACTACAATTCGAGGAGGGTGGAGGAATTTTTAGGGGATTTTCCATTGTAGCAGTTTTTTTGACGATGCTTTTATATCATAAAATCTTATCACCTTTTTGGATTTCCCCTTTAGAGCGGTGGATTGAGAGGTTAAAAATTCCATTGACGAAAGTAACAAAGATGCTTAGAATAAAACTTAAGAAGCAAATGACGTGCCTTATGTCCAATAGGAGAGAACATGGGAAAAAGAAAAGTTCGGGTTCGAAAAAAAAGACAAAACACCCTGGCAATCATTCTGGTCACGATGGTAGTGTTTGTTATGATGCTGGTAGTAATGGTAAATAACATTGAACTAAAGAATAAGCTGGCTTCTTATCAGGAAAAGGAACAAAATCTTAAGGAGCAGATTGATTACGAGCTGCAGCGGGCAGGGGAAATTCAGGAGTTTGAAAAATATACAAAGACGAAAAAATATATAGAAGAAATTGCCAGAGAAAAATTAGGACTTGTTTACGAGGATGAGATCCTGATACAATCACAAGATTAAGGAAGCCGGTTATGATTACCCCGGCTTCTTTTTCTTTGGGTAAAAAATGACCCGATTAGTAACAGTTCAGCCATGACCAATTACATTGCTGATTGGTCATGGGAGAAAGAGTAAAAATATAGAGCCTACTGTTTTTGACAATTATTTCATAATCTTTGATGTATTATGTGAAACAAAAGAGGAGGAAGGAAGACAGGAGGCTAAGATGAAAGGAAAAAGTATATATCGGGAAGATGAATCTTCTTATTTATTAGAATATGAACAAAAAAGAATCAGAGATTGTGCCAAAACTCTGAATAATCTTGCCAGAGTATTCGAGGCTGAGGATAAAAGTCCTTGTAAGGACCGGGAGGACAGAAGAAATCTTATTCTGAAAAACAGAATGAGGGAAACAAGAATTTTAATGGCAGATCATCTGAAGGAAGTGGCAAGGATTGTTACAGAGGCTGCCGGGGAAAATATTCAGGTAATACGCCTGGGAGAAAAGAAAGAAAAGCATATAGGCAGAATGCTTCTGATGGAAGGCATTCAGCTGGAGGACCTATGTCTGGTAAAAAAAGAAAACCATAAGACAGAAATTGTGGCAAGGCTGTGTCAGACAAACCTTAGTGCCAGGAAAAAAAGCTGTACTTCTCATCAGGTGGCTGAGTTTTTATCTATTTTACTGGATATGCGTTTGCAAAACAGCATAAGAAATCCTTTTCTTGTAACGGGAGAAGTACAAAGCTATTATTTCGAAGAAGAATGCAGGTATATGGTATTAACAGGCTGTGCAAAGGCGGTAAAGGAGAATGAAACAGTATCCGGAGATAATCACACTTTTTTTGAAACCAGGGAAAAGGAATTCTTCTGTCTGCTGTCAGATGGTATGGGCTCAGGGAAAAAAGCTTGTGAGGAGAGCGAAGAAGTAATTGATAATTTGGAATGTCTGATAGAAAGCGGTTTTGATAAGGAAAAGGCTATACGGGTAATGAACGATACTTTTTTACTGGAGGAAGAGGGAAGAAATATGTCGACCCTGGATTTGTGCAGTATCGATTTATATACCGGCCAGGCAGTCTTTTATAAGGCAGGGGCGGCCTACAGTCTGATAAAAAGAGGCGGCTATGTGGAAAAAATACCTTCCGTCAGCTTACCCCTTGGCTTATTTCATGATATGGAAATCAGCTATAAGGAGAGAAAGCTGTTGGAGGAGGATTATGTATTTCTTTTCAGTGACGGTGTTCTGGAGCATTTTTCCAAGGAGGAAGGAGAAGAAAGTCTGAAGGAGCTGGTGGCCAATATTCCCTATGCCAATCCGGGACAGATGGCCAACTATTTGATGAAGCATACCTTATCCAGAGGAGGAGGCCGGATTGGAGATGATATGACCATTTTAGTACTGGGAATCTGGGAGAATAAAGGGGGAGATTGATTTTGGGGACTTATCTGTGATAAGATTTTGAACAGAAAATGGGAGAAGGAATCCCGAGGGTAAAGGAGAAGGTCATGATTTCCCGGGTATTTGAATTTATGGAAAAATACAAAATGATAGAGGAGAAGGATCTGGTAGTTACGGGAGTTTCCGGTGGGGCAGATTCTCTTTGTCTTTTTTCACTGCTGCAGGAGTATCGAAAAAAAATTGACTTTTCTTTGGTAGTTGTTCACGTGGATCATGGTCTCAGAACCCAGGCAAAGGAGGAGGCTTTTTATGTGAAGGAAATCTGTGAAAGAGAAGGTGTTCCTTTTTTTCTGAAGCAGATTCAGGCAGATCAGCTGGCTAAAAGAAAAAAAATATCTGTGGAAGAGGCAGGAAGAATTGCCAGGTATGAAGCCTTTGAGGAAGCCTTGGAGCTTTATGGGAAGAAGAATTTTTTTGGGAAAAAAATTGCGGTGGCACATCATCAGGGGGATCAGGCTGAAACCATGCTTTTTCATTTGTTTCGGGGAACGGGAGTTAATGGCATGGCAGGTATTATGCCGGTCCGTGATCATATTATCCGTCCTCTTTTAACGGTAAAAAGAGAGGAAATAGAAGAATATCTGAAGAATAAAAATGTTTCCTGGTATGAGGATGAAAGTAATTTGCAGGAGTGCTACACAAGGAATAAGATACGCCACAGAATTTTAGGCTATGCCCAAAAGGAAATTAATGAAAAAGCAGTGGAGCATGTATCGGCAGCAGCCATGCAAATGGTAGAGTTAAAGGAGTATTTGGGGGAGGAGTTAGACAGAGCTCGGGAAGACTGTTGTAAAAGAAAGGAAGAAAGAACGGAAATTCAACTGTCCCGGATGTTTTCCTATCATCCCTTTTTACAAGGCCAGCTTTTATTAAGATTACTGGAAGAGCTGGTACCGGGAAGAAAGGATATCCGACAGGTTCACATTAAAAGTATTCTGGAATTATCAGCCGGATCAGGAAATAAAGAGCTTTATCTGCCGCTGGGTATACGGATAAGAAAGGAATACGGTCTTCTGATTTTGGAAAAGGGCTGGGAGGAAGTGAAAGAGCCTTTGGAAATAAGAGCCTTGCAAGAGGGAGAATATTCCCTGGGAGAGGAAGAGGTCCTGGAGATAAAGCTGCTGGAAAGGGAAGATTTTTATACGATTGAAGAAAATCGGTGTACGAAATATCTGGATTATGGTAAAATAAGTAATTCCCTAAGTTTAAGAAGCAGACAAACGGGAGATTATATTATTATCAATGACAGGGGACAAAAAAAGAGTTTGAAGGAATATATGATAGAAGAAAAGATTCCAAGAACACAAAGGGACTGTATTCCGGTCATAGCAGACGGTTCTCATATCCTGTGGATTATAGGATACCGTATCAGTGCTTATTATAAGATAAGTGATAAAACAGAAAAAATACTACAAATGAAGATTAAAAGGAGAGAGTAACATGTCAGAAAAGATCAGTGTTTTATTATCGGAAGAAGAAGTTGATCAAAGAATTCAGAAAATCGGAGAGCTGATTTCCAAGGATTATGAAGGAAAGGAAATTCATTTAATCTGTGTATTAAAGGGTGGCGTTTTCTTTATGTGTGAGCTTGCGAAAAGAATTACGGTTCCTGTTTCCATGGATTTTATGGCAATCTCCAGCTATGGTTCAGATACCAAATCCAGCGGAGTAATTAAAATTGTGAAGGATTTGGATGATTCTATTACCGGCAAGGATGTTCTGGTAGTAGAGGATATTGTGGATTCAGGAAGAACCTTAAGCTATTTATTGGAAATGTTGAAGGACAGAAAGCCTAACAGTCTTCGTCTGTGTACCTTGTTGGATAAGCCGGACAGAAGAGTGGTGGATGTAGATGTTCATTATACCGGCTTTAAAATTCCGGATGAATTTGTAGTAGGTTATGGATTAGATTATGCACAAAAATATAGAAATCTGCCTTACATCGGAATTGTGCATTTAGAGGAAAATGAATAGGGAGGTTTTTTGTGACACGTAACAGTAAAGGATTTAATTTTAGCTTTCTTCTGATTTTAGGAATTATGCTGTGTGCAATGTATATTAACAGCTTTAATAATACGGAGGAAAGCTATACACAGGGAGCCTTGATCCGGGATTTGGAAGCGGGAAAGGTTTCTTCGGTAATTATAGAACCCAATCGTGAGACACCCACCGGCTCTGCCAAGGTTACTTTAACGGGAGGAATGACAAAAACTATTTATGTTACTGATGTAAATGATCTTCAGTATAGATTAGAGCTTTATCAGCTGGATCCTTTGGTAAAGGATATTCCCAAGGAAAGCTGGCTGTCAGCCTATGGTCTTCCCATCCTGCTGGGGCTTGGTGTGGTAATGTTTGTTTTGTATCTTTTAAACGGGCAAGGCTCCGGCGGAGGTACCAATGCCAAGATGATGAATTTTGGAAAAAGCAGAGCCAAAATGAGTCACGGAGACGGTAAGATTAAATTAGACAGTGTTGCCGGGTTAAAGGAAGAAAAGGAAGAACTGGAAGAAATTGTAGACTTTTTAAAAGATCCTTCCAAGTATACCAAGGTAGGAGCCAGAATTCCAAAGGGAGTTTTACTGGAGGGACCTCCGGGAACAGGGAAAACCCTATTAGCCAAGGCGGTGGCAGGAGAAGCCAATGTTCCGTTCTTTAGTATTTCCGGATCGGATTTTGTAGAGATGTTCGTGGGAGTAGGGGCTTCCAGAGTAAGAGACTTATTTGAGGATGCCAAGAAAAACTCTCCCTGTATTGTATTTATCGACGAAATTGATGCCGTAGCCAGACGACGGGGAACCGGTATGGGGGGAGGTCATGATGAAAGAGAGCAGACCTTAAACCAGCTTTTAGTAGAGATGGATGGCTTTGGAGTGAATGAAGGCATTATTGTTATGGCAGCTACCAACAGGGTAGATATTTTAGATCCTGCCATTCTGCGTCCCGGCCGTTTTGACCGTAAGGTAACGGTAGGAGTTCCGGATGTGGGAGGAAGAGAAGAAATTCTGAAGGTTCATGCCAGAAATAAGCCTTTAGGTGATGATGTGGATTTAAAACAGGTAGCCCAGACAACTGCCGGCTTTACCGGAGCTGATTTGGAAAATCTGTTAAACGAGGCAGCTATCCAGGCAGCCAGGGAAGACAGGGCCTTTGTAGTACAAAAGGATATTCAAAAATCCTTTATTAAGGTAGGAATCGGGGCAGAAAAGAAAAGCCGTATTATTTCAGAAAAGGACAAGAGGATTACAGCTTACCATGAAGCAGGTCACGCGATTCTTTTCCATGTGCTGCCGGATGTGGGACCTGTATATACAGTGTCTATTATTCCTACGGGAGTAGGAGCAGCCGGTTATACCATGCCTTTGCCTGAAAAGGATGAAATGTTTATGACAAGGGGAAGAATGCTGCAGGATATTAAGGTTTGTCTGGGAGGAAGAATTGCTGAGGAGATTATCTTTGATGATATTACCACAGGAGCCTCTGGAGATATTAAGCGGGCAACAAGTATCGCCAGAAAAATGGTAACCAGATATGGAATGTCTTCCAATATCGGTACAATTAATTATGATGATGGTGAGGAAGTATTTATTGGTAAAGATTTCGGTCATACCAAAGGTCATAGCGAGCTTATGACCGGAGAGATCGATAAGGAAGTAAAGGAAATCATTTCTCAGTGCTATGAGGATGCTAAAAGAATTATTCTGGAAAACAGGGCAGTTCTGGATAGCTGTGCACAGCTGTTATTAGAAAAGGAAAAGATTACGAGAGAAGAGTTTGAGGAGTTATTTGTGAATAATTAACAAAAACTAATAGATGTTTTTGTAAAATTTGTGAAAGGTATGGATTTACCATAATAGGTAACTCTGCTATTATACTCTTGTAACCCCCCAATACATTATATAGTTTTTTGCTATACCCCATAAGAAAAAGAAATACCTTCTCTAAGAAGGACAGCAATCCCCTTGCTGTCCTTCTTTACTTTTCGGCATTAGGTTTTGGAGTGAGATTTCTGAGGTTGCAAATTAAAGAGGGATTACTTATAATTAGAAGTAGGTGAAGGATTTATCAGAAGGATCCGTCACCCAGGTCAGGAATATAATATTTTAATACTATAACCGGAAATGAGGCATTTGTTATGTTTAAAGTTGAGGTTGAAGGATTTTCAAAGAAGGAGCTACAGCATTACTATATGAATAGTATGCGGCCGGTGCTGGATAAGAACGCGCTTTACAGTGATACCACAGAAGAGTATCTTATTCCCAGTGAGCCTAATCCTTACACAGAGGTAATCATTCGATTTCGAGCTGCGAAGAATAATATAGACAATGTCTTTTTTTGTTGTAAGGGACAAAAAGAGATGATGTTAAAATCTTATTCAGATGATAATTTTGATTTCTATGAAATAGAGTATCAGCTGGATGATGAAAAGATCACATATCATTTTGAGGTAAAGGCAGGAAAGCTTGTCTGTTATTTTGATATGAGAGGAGTGGTAAAGGCCGCTGACAGTATTTATGATTTTGTAATTATACCGGGCTTTAAAACTCCCAAATGGGCCAAGGGTGCCGTAATTTATCAGATTTATATCGATCGATTTTGTAATGGAGATCCGTCAAACGATGTTTTGACAAATGAATATGTATATATCAATAATAAAACCGTAAAGGTGGAAGACTGGTATCAGTATCCTGCTTCCATGGATGTCCGTAATTTTTACGGGGGAGATTTACAGGGAGTAATAGACAAACTGGATTATCTTCATGATTTGGGAATTGATGCTATTTATTTTAATCCCCTGTTTGTTTCACCTTCCAATCATAAGTATGATATTCAGGACTATGATAATATAGATCCCCATATCGGAAAAATTGTCAGTGATGAAGGAAGCTTACTGGAGGAGGAGCAGTGGGAAAATAAAGAGGCGACAAGATATATTAATCGTGTAACTAACCCTGAAAATCTGGAAGCCAGTAACCAATTATTTATTCAGTTAGTGGAAGAGGCTCATAAAAGAGGAATCAAGGTAATTATCGACGGAGTGTTTAACCATTGCGGTTCCTTTAATAAATGGATTGACAGGGAAAGAATTTATGAAGGGGTGGAAGGCTATGAAAAGGGTGCCCATATTTCAGCGGACAGCCCCTACCGGAAATATTTTCAGTTTTATGATGAGACTAAATGGCCCTATAATACCAGCTATGATGGTTGGTGGGGACATGATACCCTTCCTAAGCTGAATTACGAAGAGTCAAGAGAGCTTTACGAATATATTCTATATATAGGTAGGAAGTGGGTTTCACCTCCCTTTAATGCAGATGGCTGGAGACTGGATGTGGCAGCAGATTTAGGTCATACACCGGAATTTAACCACAGATTCTGGAAGGATTTCAGAAGAGAGGTAAAGGCGGCCAACCCTAATGCCATCATATTGGCAGAGCATTATGGAGACCCTTCCTCCTGGCTTCAGGGAGATCAGTGGGATACCGTAATGAATTATGATGCCTTTATGGAGCCGATTACCTGGTTTTTGACAGGAATGCAAAAGCACAGTGATGACTTCAGAGCGGATATGCTGGGAAATGCGGTAAATTTCTGGGGAGCCATGCAGTATCACATGACGCATTTTGCCAATCCCTCCCTGCAGGTGGCTATGAATGAGTTGTCTAATCACGATCACTCCCGTTTTCTTACCAGAACCAACAGGGTGGTGGGAAGAACCAATAATCTGGGGCCGGAGGCTGCCAATCAGGGAATCAATAAGGCAGTATTCAGAGAAGCTGTAGTATTTCAGATGACC
>JAFYWD010000261.1 GCA_017558205.1 Lachnospiraceae bacterium
AGAAATCAGAAGTTTATTTGGCAGCAATAGCTTTCTTAAAATTTTATCATCATACCTGACTTGCAGTTGCAAGATATATCTTACCATAAAAATCCTAACATATTTACAGTAGTATTTCTAGGGTAAATATGCTATTCTAAAGGGTATATAACAACGGAAAAACAAAGAATGGAACAAATAAAATGTTATTTAATTCGTATATTTTTATCTTATTTTTTCTTCCTCTTTCTCTTTGGGGATATTTCTTCTTTTCCAAAAAAGAAGAGGGGAAGAAAAATACAGGGAGTATTTTATGGTTGGCCTTATGCTCCCTCTGGTTTTATTGCTACGCAACGCCATTGCATTTGGCAGTAATCTTGCCAAGTGTTTTTATAAATTATGGAAGTAGTCTGTTAATAAGAAAAAGAGTCAGGGAGAATAAAAGCACCGCAGGTCTTTTTAGTACAGCTCTTGTTTTACAGCTGGGAATTTTATTTTTCTTCAAATATACTAATTTTTTTCTGGATTTGACCTGGGAGTATCATCATCTGGAGGAGCGACTGTCTTTGGTTCTTCCTTTGGGAATCAGCTTTTTTACTTTTTCTCAAATATCTTTTTTAATAGATAGTAAAAGAGGGGAGCTGGAAGAGCCTTCTTTTATGGAGTATCTTGTTTATGTTACCTGGTTCCCCAAGCTGACCATGGGGCCTATTATGACATTTTCAGAATTTTCTCCCTTATTACGGGATGAAGAAAAGAGAAAGCCGGATGTGAAAAATATCAGTGAAGGACTTTATACCTTTGCTCTGGGTCTGGCAAAAAAAGTATTAATTGCGGATACCCTGGGAAAAATAGTGGCCATAGGCTTTTTGGATGTTTATGTAATTAATTCTATGACGGCATTGATTACCATGCTTAGCTATACGTTGCAGATTTATTTTGATTTTAGCGGCTATTGTGATATGGCAGTGGGAATTGGACGGATGTTTAATCTGACAGTACCGGAAAACTTTAATTCTCCTTACAAAGCCTTAAGTATTACCGACTTCTGGAAGAGATGGCATATGACCTTAACTTCCTTTTTTACCCGTTATCTTTATATTCCTCTGGGTGGAAACAGAAAGGGTAAAATTGTGACTTACAGAAATATCTTTCTTGTATTTCTTGTGAGCGGATTGTGGCATGGAGCCAATATGACCTTTGTTTTATGGGGAGCCATTCATGGCTTTTTCATGGTGATGGAAAGAGCGGGAAAAGATTTGGTACACAGGTTTAAAAAGAAGAAGACAGCAGCGAAAGAAGTCTCTGTAATTGTAAAAGCAACAGCATCTGCTGTAACACTGATACGCTGGTGTATCACTTTTACCATAATAAATGTTACCTGGGTTCTTTTCCGTTCGGAGTCTGTGGAAAGATTTTCAGTTTTTATGGAACAGCTGACATCAGGAGGCTGGCAGCCGGATCCTCGAATTACAGAGCTATTTTTAGATTTGATTGAAATCAGACTGCTGAAAAGAGTGGGACTACAATTTTTGATAGATCAATATCCGGTGATGTGTCTGTGGATGTTGTTGGCAGCTTTGGCAGGTTTTTGTGTATTATTTAAAAACAGACGGGAAAAGATGCCCATAAAAAGTTTTAACTGGGTAAATAGTATCACGGTAATGATACTGTTGCTCTGGTGCATTTTTTCTTTAAGTGATATTACTACCTTCCTTTATTTTGAATTTTAGAGGGAAATATAGAAAATAATTTTAGATATGAAAAAAACAGTAGAAGAAAGAAGTATGTCAGCAAAAAGAATAAAAAATTGGTTACGGTATACCATAGGTGTACCGGCAGTGGTTTTGGTTCTCGTATTTATTATTATGTTTATATGTGATCCTTATTTTCATTTTCACGGTCCTCTGAAGGGGCTTAGCTATCGCATCACAGAAGAACGCTATGTAAATAACGGGATCGTAAAAAATTTCAACTACGATGCAGTAATTACGGGAAGCTCCATGAATCAGAATTTTAAGACTACTACCATGGACAGCCTGTTTGGTACAAATGCCGTCAAGGTTCCTTTTTCCGGAGCCGGCTTTCAGGAGGTATCAGACAATCTGAGAGTGGCACTGGAGAGCGGAAATGAGATAAAATATGTTTTATGGGGTCTGGATTATAATGGCTTGAACCGCGATTATGACTGGCAGGGGTATGAGAATTTTCCGGAGTATTTGTATGATAATAATCCCTGGAATGATCTTTCCTATGTATTTAATAAAAGTATTTTACTGGAGGGACTGTTTAATAATCTTGTTCATACTGTTACCGGTCAGCCTACTACCACCTTTGATGAGTATTCCTCCTGGGAGGTGGGAAGCGGCTGGGAGGTTATTAACAGAACCTACAGACGCAGTAAGGAAATTCTTCCCATGGAAGAAATTACAGAAAAAGAAATTAATCGGGTAACAGATAACATCAGGAACAATATTGTGGAGCTGGTAAAGGATTATCCTGATACTACCTTCCTCTTATTCTATACACCCTACAGCGCACTTTATTGGGAGTCTATCTATCGTGACGGATGGCTTTTTAAGCAAATTGAGATGGAAAAAATTGCCACCCAAATGCTGTTGGAATGTGAAAATGTACGTCTTTTTAATTTTAGCAAAGAGACTGAGATTACCGGAGATGTTCTTTGTTATCGTGATAAAGAGCATTACATTGCTTCTGTAAATGAACTGATTTTACAGTGGATTTTGGAAGGAAGAGGGCTGGTTACCGGGGAAAATTATGAAGATACTTTAGCTTGGGAGAGGGAGTATTATACTGTCTATGATTATGACCGCCTGTACCAAGGATATGAGCAATACAAAATCCCATGGGAGGAGTAGAAAAGGAATATGTTATTTAATTCAGTTGATTTTTTTCTGTTTTTTCCTATTGTTTTACTGATATGTTTTGTACTTCCTAAAAAGATCAGATACTTGTGGCTTTTAGTTTGCAGCTACTATTTTTATATGAACTGGAACTATAAGTTTATATTTTTGTTGCTTTTTACTACGATAATTACCTATTGTTCGGCTCTTCTTTTAGAACGGTGTGATAAGCTGGAGGATGAGAAGAAAAGAGAGAGAAGAAAAAAACTGGTAATGTGGACCGGAGTAATTTTAAACCTGGGGCTGCTTTGCTATTTTAAATACATGATGTTTTTTCTGGAAAATCTGGGCATAGCCTTTAAAAATCTGGGGTTTTCCTTTAAGGTTCCCCACTGGGAGATTATTTTACCGGTGGGAATTTCCTTTTTTATTTTTCAGGCTATCAGCTATCTGATTGATGTTTATCGGGGAGATATTTATGTGGAAAAGAACTTTTTCCGCTATGCTCTTTTTGTCAGCTTTTTTCCCCAACTGGTAGCAGGACCCATTGAAAGAAGTAAAAATTTATTAAAACAGCTGGCAACCCCGCCGGTTTTTTGCTACGAGAATATTCGGGCAGGATTTTGGCAAATGATGTATGGCTTCTTTTTAAAGATGGTTTTAGCGGATAGGGCGGCAATTTATGTAGACAGGGTATATGCTAATTATCAGGAGTTTCAAGGTTTTTATTTAGTAGTGGCAGCAATTTTATTTTCCTTCCAGTTATATTGTGATTTTTACGGCTATTCAGTGATTGCCATGGGGGCAGCCAGAATGATGGGGTATCGCCTCATAGATAACTTTCGTGCACCCTTTTATGCTACTTCCGTGGAAGAATTTTGGCGGAGATGGCATATTTCCTTAAATGGCTGGTTTCGGGATTATTTATATATTCC
>JAFYWD010000262.1 GCA_017558205.1 Lachnospiraceae bacterium
AGAGCTGGTTAAGGCAGAAGAAACTTATCAGGGATTGGCTGCTTATATCAGCAGAGGCTTAAAGGTGTTAAAGGCAATAGATGAATATCTTCTCCTATATTTGATGGTAATATGTCTGTTAGGAGTTTATTTTTACTATAAGAAATACAGCTGTCTGCAATTTACGGAGGCTGCCATCTTTACCCTGGGGGGACTGGCCACAGCAGCAGTATTGATTTTTACGCCGGAGCCTATGGCCCGTGCCTATTACGGAGCCAATATTTATCTGTTAATTGCTGCCCTAAAGCTGGTACAATGGATTCCGAAGGAAGATCTTTATCTGACTACCTTAAAAACAGGAGGAGTATTGGCAGGAACTCTGGCGTTTCTCTTCATTTATGTGGAGGAGGGAGCCAATCTTACCCGTATTCTCAGGGAGGTGAGCATCCGTGAGAACTATATTCTGGAGGAGGTAAGTAAGGGAGAAAGTGATCTGGTCCTTCCTATGCTGAGAGAGGAATTTGCCAGCAAATACAGTATGGCTCATTTAAATGATATTTCACCTGACGAAGATAATTGGAATAATGAAATCTACCGAAATAAATATCACATTGATCAAATGGAGGTTCTTCCCTGGGAGGAATGGGAAAAAAACGTTGACAACAGGTAGAGCTTTGTGTTACAGTTATTCAGCGAGATTGGAAAAGAAGGTCTTTTTTTTGTGCTTAAATTTATTTAAGCCTCTCGTAGTAATAAAGGAGGTGGAACAATGCGTACAAGAATTACTTTAGCATGTACAGAATGCAAACAGCGTAACTACAATACTAAAAAAGACAAAAAAGCGCATCCGGACAGAATGGAAACAAAGAAATATTGCAGATTCTGTAAAACTCACACATTACACAAAGAAACCAAGTAGTTGAAGTAATTGGCAGAAGGAGCCAATGAAAGGAGTTCGCAAATGGGAGATTCCGTAAACAAAGAAAAAGCCCCTAAAAAAAGCTTTTTTAAGGGAGTAAAAGCTGAATTCAAGAAAATTTCATGGCCGGCTAAAGAACAAATGCTGAAACAGTCTGTAGCAGTTATTTGTATTTCACTTGTGTTAGGTATGATTATTACATTGCTGGATAAGGTACTTCAGATAGGAGTAAGTTTCTTAACAATGTAATTGTGAGGTGATTGTATGGCAGAAGCAAACTGGTATGTAGTTCATACTTATTCCGGGTATGAAAACAAGGTGAAAGCCAATATTGAAAGAGCAATTGAAAACAGAGGTCTTCAAGAGGAGATTCTGGAAGTAAGAGTGCCCATGGAAGAAGTTGTTGAGATGAAAAACGGAGAAAAGAAGGTTTCACTCAAAAAAATGTTTCCCGGGTATGTAATGATCAATATGGTTATGAATGACGATACGTGGTATGTTGTTCGCAATACAAGAGGAGTAACCGGATTTGTAGGACCGGGAAGTAAGCCGGTACCGCTGACAGAGGCTGAAATGAAGCCCCTTGGAATTCAAAAAGAAAGTGTATCCCAAGGCTATAGTGCAAACTTTAAGGAAGGCGATATCATCAAAATCATTAAAGGAGCATGGAAGGATACCGTAGGAGCTGTTCAGAAGATGGATTATATGAAGGGAACAGCCACAATTAATGTAGAAATGTTCGGCAGGGAGACACCTGTAGAGATCAGTTTCGATGATGTGCGCAGAGTTGACTAATTTCTGTGTGAAAAACTAGGTAAAGATGTAAATCTTTTTAAAATTGAAGTCGTTCGACGATTGTCGTTAAACGGTGGAAGGGTCACCTAGCCCATAGACCACAATATATAATAATAGGAGGTGCCATCATGGCAAAAAAAGTAGTAGGATATATTAAATTACAGATTCCTGCTGGTAAAGCGACACCAGCACCACCAGTTGGACCGGCTCTTGGTCAGCATGGTGTAAATATCGTTGAATTTACAAAACAGTTCAACGCAAGAACAGCTGATAAGGGAGACCTTATTATTCCGGTTGTTATTACAGTTTATGCAGACAGAAGTTTCAGTTTTATTACAAAAACTCCCCCTGCAGCAGTATTATTAAAGAAAGCATGTAACATTAAATCAGGTTCAGGCGTACCTAACAAACAGAAGGTAGCTAAGATTTCCAAAGCTAAGGTTCAGGAAATTGCTGAATTAAAAATGCCTGACTTAAATGCAGCAAGCTTAGATGCAGCAATTAGTATGATTGCCGGTACTGCCAGAAGTATGGGTATTACAGTAGAAGATTAATTTAGGAGGAGTAAGCGAAAATGAAACATGGAAAGAAATACAGCGAAACTGCTAAATTAGTAGATCGCATGACCCAGTATGAAACTGCGGATGCTATTGCATTAGTAAAGAAGACAGCAGTTGCAAAATTTGATGAAACAATTGAAGTTCATATCAGAACAGGCTGTGACGGACGTCACGCTGAACAGCAGATCCGTGGAGCTGTTGTATTACCTAACGGAACAGGTAAAACTGTAAAAGTTTTAGTATTTGCTAAAGGTGATAAAATCAACGAAGCAGAAGCTGCAGGAGCAGATCATGTTGGTGGAGAGGAATTAATTCCTAAGATCCAGAATGACGGATGGTTAGATTTCGACGTAGTAGTTGCTACTCCTGATATGATGGGTGTAGTTGGTCGTCTTGGTAAAGTTTTAGGACCTAAAGGTTTAATGCCTAACCCTAAAGCGGGAACAGTTACTATGGACGTGACAAAAGCTATCAATGATATCAAAGCAGGTAAGATTGAATACAGATTAGACAAGAATAATATCATTCACTGTCCTATCGGTAAAGCTTCTTTCTCTGAAGAAAAATTACAGGAAAACTTCTCTGCATTAATGGAAGCTATCGTAAAAGCTAAACCAAGTGCATTAAAGGGACAGTATTTAAGAAGCATTACATTAGCTTCCACTATGGGACCTGGTGTAAAAGTTTCTACAGTAAAATTCTAAACATTGAATTTGAAAGGGCGTTGCGAAAGCAGCGCCTTTTGTATACGAAGAAACTAATAGCAGTGTGAAAAAACAAGGTAATAGTAAGAATAGAAAGTAAGGAAATCGAAGAAGCCGGAAAGGGTAAAAGTTTAATGAGGGAAGAAAGAATCAGAGTCCTGAAATTTTTAGGAAAAAGCATTGTTTTTATAGGGATTTTTTTATTTTTATTTATGATAACTGATAAAATTTTTCTGGCAAAAAATGAAAATCTATATAATTATAAAAGCTTTATGGCCCGGGAAAAGAACAGCATTCAGCTTTTGGTAATGGGCTCCTCCCATTCTATGGATGGCATAGAGGCAAGAGAGGTAGACCGGATTTTAAAAGAAGAGTACGGAAGGGATATTCTGAGCTTTAATATGAGTGTTACGGGAATGAGGCTGGAGCAGATTTTTTATCGTTTTCAGGAAGCCTTAAAAACCCAGAGCCCCTCTCTTTTGGTAATAGAAACCTTTTCCTGTGCGCCACAGAGTACAGGGACGGAAGAAAGCATTAATCGCTGGTCACTGGACTATGTTCCCCTTTCTAAATTAAAGCTGGAGTATATTGAAAAGAATGTGGAGGAGGACTTGAAGACCTCCTTTCAGCTGCCATTTATAAAATATCATTCCCGTTGGAAGGAGCTGACAAAAGAAGACCGGGAAATTCTTTCGCCTGAAAAATTACAGGAAAAAATAAAGAATCAGGGATTTGTGGCACCTGAAAAGCCGGATTTTGAGGGGCAAGCGGATGATTATTTCTTGCAGGACTTTACGGTTTTTACCGAGCAGAATCCCTTGCCGGAGGAATATGAGGAGTATCTTGGCGCAATTATTAAGCTATGTAAGGAAATTGACTGTAAAATTTTATTTTTATCTATTCCCTACAAAGAACAGGCAGATTTTACTAATCTGGAGCTGATAAAATATAACAATTATATCAGGGAACAGTATGTGGATGATACCCGGGTGTGGATGTATGATATGAATCGTGAAATTAATAGTCTGAACTGGGGATATGAGCATATGACAGATGAAGGTCATGTGAATAACCGGGGAAGAGAAGTAATAAACAGGAAGCTGGCAGAAAAAGCAGCCATGATTCTGGGAGAGGAAGGAGAAAAATAAATGGTTTTTAATTCCTTATATTTTTTGTTGGTTTTTCCGTTTGTTTTATTATTCTATTATCTCATGCCCCAAAAAGG
>JAFYWD010000263.1 GCA_017558205.1 Lachnospiraceae bacterium
CTCCTGTCTATCTGTTTTCGTTGACATAAATTTTTACACGGCTTTGAATAATATCTGCCACCTCCTTGGCAGATTTTTGTCCGCTGAAATAGCTTGCCGTTTCCTCCAGGATAATATTATAAATATCCTCATTAGGTATTGCCACATTCGTCACACTGCCAAGATATTCCTTCAAAGCTCCTGTTTCTTCTTTTGTCAGAGGCTTTAAAATAATTTCTACCCCGTTTAACTGGAAGGTTTCGTCATACTCTTCCCTGTTTCCTTCCTCATCCTCATAAAAGGGTCTGCTCCAGGCCAGCTCCTCTAACTTTTCCAGGCTGGAAAGTCTTACCGGGAATTCATATTCCACACTATCCTGGTATTCTTCCGTAAAAAAGCTCTTCACAAATTCCCAGGCAACCTCCTGATTCTTACTTAACGCACTGATAGCAATCTTGGTATTAAAGCTAAGGCCTGCTCCGATTCCACGTTCTCCCGGAAAACCTATCAGTGTAATATCCTCCCCAAAGGTTCCCTGTTTGGCATACTGGTAATCCCGAAAACCGCTGATATAAAGCATGGATAAAATCGTCTTATCATTCCTGTACTGTACTTCCATTTCATTCCAGTAGGATTCATCATCCATCATGGTACCGTAATCTATTTCCTCCGGCAAGGTTTTGGCATATTCCAGCAGGGATAAAAAGCCCGGAGTATCAAAATAACATTTGCCGTTTTCCCAATCCACATAATCATCAATTCCGATCCAGGTAATATTATAAAGCAGGCTGGAGGATGTCATATCACTTAACAGCTTAGTATCCTTAGGCAGGGAGTTTAGTAAGGCAGTTGCCTGTTCCATGGTCCACCCCGGCTTCTCTCCCACATGCTTTGTTTTTGCAGCAAAGGTAGTTACGGTAAAAGAGGGAGCCAGCTGATACAGACCATCCTCCGAGCTTAATGCCTCTAAAATATTAGGCAGAAAATCTTCCTTCTTAAATTCCGTATCTTTTTCCAGAAACTCATTATAATCCGTAAATAATCCTTTACTGATATAGCTGTTTACCGGCATCCTCTGGTTCAGAAGCATAATATCCGGCAGCTTTCCTGAAATAATGTCCGTATTCAGCTTCGTTAAGCCCTGGGTATAATCATTCGCCGTATCATAAATGGAATAATCCATAATATGAATCTTATACTCGGGATGACTTTTATTAAAGTCTACCAGCTTTTGCTTTACCTTGGGCTCCAGATAATAACAGCCCAAGGTCAGGTCTGTTTTTTCTCCCACTTCAGAGGCCGGTACCTTGGTAAACTTGCTGTAAATCATTCCCTGTTCCCCAAAATAACCGCCCAAAAAAGTATTTTCATCTAAAAATACCATCTGATACATTACATTTCCTCCAAAGTCTGAAGAAATGTAATCCATTAATTTTTGCGGCTCCAAATCTCCTATATTATATCCATATACCCCATATTCATCGGAAAGATATAAATCATAATATAAACCGTTTTGTACAGAATATCTGAAATAATTAAAGGGAATTTCTATTTTCTCCTGCAAATTTCCTGATGCAATATCCACTACCTGAATATGAGCTTTTTCACCATTGCTGTAAACAAAAGCAAATTTACCTTCTCTCATTTTCTTCAGACTGCAGTCCATGGAATCCGGCTTTTCAATTAATCTGATTGGCTGTCCCATGGTATCATAAATCTCTATTCCTCTTGAAGTATCTAAAAGCAGCTGTCCCTTTTGATCTAATAACACCTGATTGGCATAAAAGTATTCTTCTTCCGTCAGATTTTCATTGAGATAAATACTCCAAAGCTCTCCTCCGTTTTTATCGTAGGCCTTCAGATATACTTTATCCTTTACATCATCTCCCTCATAGGTAGCAAAGGTAGTAATCAGGGTATAAATATTCCCCTTCTCATCAATGGCAATACCTCCATTATTTTCATTTCCTGACATGGAAATTTCTACCCGGGATTTCTCCTTTCCCTGTAAATCATAGCCGGTAATTCTTCGGGTTGCCGTAGAAACCACATTTTCCCAGGAGTTCTCCGGATCTCCCGGATAAGCTTCTCCTTCAAGGTTTTCTGTTTCTTCTCCCATGATCTCATCTGAAGGCATTCCTGTCTCTTCCTCCAGGATTTCCTCTGAAGGCATTACCGTCTCTTCCTCCAAGACTTCTTCCACAACAGTTTCCACTGTTTCTTCCAAAACCTCCTCTGAAGCTGTTCCTGCCGTTTCCTCCAATGCTTCCTCTTTCGCCCACTCTGAAGCCGGTGGTGTTACCATAATTTCCTCTGTTGGTGTTCCTTCTCCCGTAACAAAGCTGTAAATAAACTGATCCGTATACAGGGTATCACCCACCAGCAGCATGGCGGAAATATTTTCTCCCTGAGGTATCTGTAGGAAACTTTCCGTTTCCCGATAGACTGCCTCTTTATTGATGGAAGGTACATCTGACTCCTCTTTCTTTCCTCCCTGACCACAGCCTGACAGCAGGAGAACGGCCACCATCCATGGAAGAACTCTTTTAATTTTTTTCATACTTATTTTCTTTCCCTTCTTTCTGCTGTTTCTTTTCCATTCTTTTTGTTCCCAGCTCATAATATTTATCTCCTATCCATTGGAAAATCTGTTCTGTCTTTCCTCTATTCTTCCTGCTCATAATAACACAAATTGTTATCAGAAGTAATACCGGATAAAGCATCAGTAATACCTTGCCCAATAACAGAAGTGTAAAAATATCTTCGTAACCACGGGCAATATTTTCCCAGTAAGGATAGATAATCCCCCGGGATGACATACTTCTTATCCCAAACTCCCGGAACACCTTTATCAGAGGCACTATCCCATATCTTGTGGTATTTTCTACAACCTCCACCCGGCTGCTTTCTGCCTGTAATACTTTATTCATAAGAGATAAGCCAAAGCCTTTAATGGGATTGGGAAGAACAATTTCATAAAAATAACCTCCCTGAGGCTGTCCGTAGGCTTCCAGACTTTCCATGGATAAAAAACAAATTGGCTTATCCAGTCCTGCTGCATGGGCCAGTCTTCCTTCTTCTCTTTGGAAAACACCTATTATGATATGTGGAACACCTTCCATCATCACCTGCATACCTGCCACATCACTGGAGCCAAACAGCTGCCAGGCAGTATCCTCATCTATCATAATGCCATCCTTCATCAGATGATCTTCTGAAATATAGCTCCCCTTTACCAGCAAAAGGGGATGAAACTGAAAGAAGGATCCTTGGATTCCCATCGCATTCAGCTCCACTTTTCCACTCTCACTCATTAGCGTTACTTTTCCGTTTCGACTGACAGCATCTATCCATAATCTGGCATTTTCTTTCTCTATACTAAGGGAAGCAGCCTCCAGCTCTTTGTCAAGCTCTGCCGCCACACCACGAAAATAATCTGTATTCTCTACTTCATCTTCTGCATAAAAGGCACTGATCTGCACAGCATCCTTCCCGGAAGACCAACGCTCTGCCATCTGCTGTTCCCGCAGGTTTCTTGACAAATGTCCCTGCAACAGGGATAGTCCTGCTGCAAGTAAAATACACAAACCGGCGAGGCAAAATAAAAGAAGGGCTTTGGGAGAAATATATTGTAAGATTTTTTTCAACGTTTTCTCATCCTTTCCTTTTAATCAGTTTCTGCCAGTCGCACCTGCTTTCCGGCTTCTACCGGCTGGGTAGCTGTTGTAATTACATATTCATAAGAGTTAATGGGAGCATTAATTGCTGTTTTTAAATCATCTGCTCCCAGTACCTCCACGTCCACTCGTTTTGCTATGTAGCGGTTTCCTAAGGGAGAATTCTTAGACTCTACAAGTAAAATAAACTTTCCCTGATTGTCTTCCCTCACTGCACTGTTAGGTACCAGCAAGTCATAATCCATGCTCTTTTGTCCAATGGAAAGGCTGATGGACTGCCCTGCCTGAACATCTCCCTTTACATCAAATACCAGTAATTTCTTTTCTCCCGGATTTTCAGGATCGGGGCGGATTCCTGTAAGCGTTGCTTCAATATCAGAGTAAAACCAGGAGTTTTGTATCTCTGCCAATTCTCCCACATTTACCTTCTTTGCCTGTTCTGCAGTTACGGAAAAGCTCATGCTAAAGCCCTTTCCATCAGGCTGCATCACTGCCAGCTCCTTGGCAGGCTCCGTTTTATCACCTGCCATTACATTCACTGCCGTAACAATTCCTGCCACAGGAGCCTTGATCACTGCCCCTACTGCATTTTCACGAAGCTTTTCAATTTCCTTTTGTTTTTTTGCTACCTTTTCCCTCTGTCTGCTGATTAAATCATTTTGATTATCCAGATTTAACTCTCCGCTGATATCTTTCAACAGCTGTGCCAATTCTTCCTCTGCCTGCTTTAAATTTGCTTCTGCATTAATCTTCGCTACAGAAATATCAGCCTTCTGCTTATTTTGACCGGCAGTACTATTATTAATCTCATTAGTAAGTGCAGTTACCCTTGCCTGACATTCATTCACATAATTACCTGCACTGTTTACTGCTGATTTCAAAGAAGAAATCTTCTGGGCTGCCTTTAAGGCTGCATCTGCTTTTTGTGAGGCATTTTGATAAGTTGCCTTGACTGCTGCCAGCATCTCATACTTGCTTTTAGTTATCGCTATAGCATCTTTTACATTTTTTAAGTCTGTTGTTAGCTGTCCTTCCTTGGCTGCTCCCGGACCATTTTTCTTATTTGCTTCATTAAGCAGCTTTTCTGCCTCCTTCAGGTAAGTACTGATATTCTTCATATAAGTATCAATATTCCCCACCTCTTCATATCTTTTTACAGGGGTGGGAGCTGTGAGATCGGCATTCGATGCAAGATGTTGTATCTTCTCGTTCAATTTATCACTATCATTAAGCTCAGTATCGTAAATACTCTCATAAAGTTCATTTGCCGAAGCAGTCATACTACTATTCGCAGTCTGCTTAGCTGCCATTAATTCTGCCAAATCCTGTTCTGCCAAAGCCTCAGCCTCCTTCAGCTGTCCTTCCTTAGCAGACAAATCCGCCATTGCTGTTTCCAGCTCTGTTCTGGCAGCCGCAAGCTGAGCCTCCTTCTCCACAAGACTGCTACTGGAAGTTC
>JAFYWD010000264.1 GCA_017558205.1 Lachnospiraceae bacterium
TCAGCATATTGGCAATCACATGGGCTGCCATGGTTTTCCCGGTTCCGGGCGGTCCTGTAAAAAGAGCAGATACTGTTTTTCCGTAGGGATATTTCTTTTCCAGCTTCCACTGATCGTACACCTGATACCGATAGGTGATATGGGAAACGATATGACGGATAATATCCTTCTGAGTCTGTGGGAGCTTCAGTTCCTCCAGTGTCTGAGGTGTTTTCTCGCTTTTCAGATTACCCATGGCATTATCCTTCATTAAAAGCATACATTCCTGATGGATGATTTCCTCGGTGAGTTCTTCTCTCTCCTGTCGGAAGGCAAGACGGGAAGCAACCTTTTTTATTTCTTTTGCATTCAGCCGAAACTTACTGCTTAAAATCTCTTCCTGTAAGTCCCGCAAGCCCCATACCTTGGCAAAGCCCTTCCATAAGGCATATCGTTCCTGCCTGTTTAAGGGTTCTAGGATCAGCTGTCCTATAAAACCCTCCGTTTCCATTACCAGATTACTTCCCTTGTCACTACAGATAAAAACAGGATAGTCAGTATCTAACAGGGGTTCTATGACCTCTTTTAACAGATAACAGGTTTCCCAGCCTTTTTCAGTTTGAGAAAATTCTTTGATATTATAAATACACAGGGCACTTTCCCTTAGAAGCATTTCTCTTTTTAAGCCCCATACTGCTTCTTTTAATTCCGGAAACTCCAAATGCCCCAATAGCTTTCCGTTAATTTCTAACAGTGGAAAATTATATTGCTGACAAAGATACCTGATTAAATGTCTTTTCCCATTCCCCTGCTCTCCTCGCAAATGAAAAAGCTTTACTCCCTGCAAAAGATACTCTTCCATCTCCTTAGCCTGACTTTCATGAATCCATAGGGGCAGACTTCCCTTGAAAATTTCCGGATTTATAAAAAAGCACAGACTCTGTTCCGGTTGATTATCACCTAAAAGGTACTGATAAATTCTCTCATCCATGCTAAAAATTCGTCGGGAAAATAGCTCACCGTTCTGTGTACTCTTCAAAATCTTGCTGACCTGTTTATAAGCTTCCTTTTGTTCATAAATATCAGGTTGCTCCTCTTCCTTTTCCCAAAACAGCTGTTGCACCAGCTCCAGACTAACTCCCTCCGCCAGCCCCAGCCAGCGAAAATATTCCTTTAGCTGTGGATAACTATACTCTGCTAACGCAAGCTCCAGCATTCTCTTTGCCATTGGATGATAATCACAAATCTGGCAAAGACGTTCAAAGGGAACAATATGTCCCTGTTTTCTTTCCCGGTCTACGGTCTCCCGATAAAATTGTTCTGCTGCCTCCCTCTCTTGCTTTTGATTTTGAGGCAATAATTCGCTAATTTTATATGGTAAATTTTCTCTCTCATCTATCCCGGCTTCCAACCTTGCCAGGGTAAGCTGATTAATCATTGTAAGTAACTGCTGTGTCATTTTTTCCTGTTCTTTTTCTACCCTCTGCTATTACATTTCTCCATCTTTCCATGTGAAAAATATTTTCATTTTACCTGCCATAAATAATGCTTTGTATTTTTGGAATTCCTTGGTCTCTTCCACTTCTTTCCCCCGGTCTCCAAATCTATCCTTAATATATTTATCCCAAACCTGCTGTTTTGTCTGACCACTTTCTTCAATCATGGCATCAATAACTTTCCAATACTGTTCTGTTCTCCGTCCCTGATTCTTTGCAGAAAAGAATTCCTCCAGACTCTCTCCTTCCGGAACATATTCAAAGGCCGGAGTATATTTATATTCTCCCGGCTTATCTTCCTTCTTTGCCAGCCTTCCCCTGTCAAAGTATTGCATCATGATCGCTCTCACTAAAATTCCCGGCGCCATTCTGGTTAAATTACTAATTTGATCTTCTCCAAACATATTAGTATCCTGCTTTACATCCATCATGGTTTTTACCATAAGCCCCATTGTTTCCTTTTTAAATTCCCTCATCCCCTCCGGGGTATATACATCTACTATCTTGCTCTGACTTTCTCCATATTTTTTCAATGCTTTGATTCGTGCCAGTAAGGCAAAACGAGCTGCCCTGTCCAGATAAGGCTGCATGCCCTCATCAATAGCACGCTCATCCAGGTTTCGAATTTGTTCAGCAGTTTCCTTCGGTATACAGGCAAACCCCGGCAAGGTACTGGTAACGTCATGCTGTTCTCTGGTAACTCCTCCTACCGTCTCCCCTTCATAACTTCTTTTTGCCTGACTTTCATAGGAAATAACCCTGGACTTTTTAGTATCAAGAGTTCCTTTTCCAAACACGTTATCATTATCAATTCCTACAAAAGCCTGAGTAGGATCCTTTGCTTCCAGATCAATAAAGAAATTTTCATAATGTCTATCCTGATGATAGGATATATAATCTAAAATCTGCAGCTTAAAAGAACTGATAATCAAGCCTGCATTTTTGGTAAGCTCTTCCTTGGTACTATATCCAAAAATATTATATCTTCCACTCCTCATAGAGCTGTCGGCTTTTTCATTTCCAAAGCTTAATTTAGTATCTCTGGCATTTTTCCCCCTTGCCAGTTCCATATTAGTTCCATATTGGAGCTGCCCTTCTGTATCCTTATAATAGGTGGTTCTGGCACCGGCCTGAGAACCAAGTCCCGTAATCTCTCCCAGTCGTGACATAGCCTCATCATAATTAAAATTATTTTTCTCTCGCTGCTTTTTCGCCCCTCCTTTTTCCTTTGAGGTTCTTAGTACACGTTTTTCCTTAACATCAATTAAAACCTGAGACAATTCCCCCCCACTTTTAATCGAATCCGCTGCTGCCGTTTCTGCTGCCTCCTGTCGTTTCTGATCAATCAAAGCCAAGGCATCCTTTACCGCCAACCCCTGAGTTAACCGGTAATACTCCATAGTTTGGACAAGATCACTCTCTCTGTAGTTTCCTGTTCCTTTTTCCTTAACATCTCTTTCTGATAGGAGGAAAGGGCTTTTCAGCAAAACTTGTATCATCTTGGAAACATCTATAAAATCAATCTTAACATCTTCTCTTTCCAGAGCATCATCACTTTGCAGTTCCAGATCATCTACCATCCTTGCAATATTCTGCAACTCTGACAGATATTGATCTACCGACTCCCTGTCTGTTCCCTTTAAGGTAGGCAATGTTCTTTGCAATAATTCCTGTCTCTTATCAAGAGTGGCCTTGCTACCATTTCTTTTTTTCATCTGAAAGGCAGTTTTATCAATCTGTCCTTTTTGTATACCGGTGGAAACCATATTTCCCTGAACACTTAAAGCTCCCTTACCCTCTACAATATCCTTTAAATCAGCACTTTCTATCTGATTTTCCATGAGATAGTCATAGGAAATATTTTCCAGATATTGAAATACATTACCCAAAGAATACAGCTTAATCAACAATGTACTCATGGCAGGAAGCATTGCCTTTTCTTCCTTTCTGTGAATGTGAACTCCTGCATACCAGCTTCTTCCTCTTTCTACGTAGTGAGAAACCTTCTCAATCAAAGTATTATAGGAAGTCGTACTACTATCTATGACCTCCTTCAGATTATTCAGGGATATCTTCTGATTTATACTCCCATGAAACTGTTCCAGACTTTGAATAGTTTCCAGTAAGGTACTGCTTTTGAATTCCTGCTGCCAGCCCGAAAGCTTTCGAAGAGACTCTACCGTCATAATACCTCCTGTAGCCTTCAGACTATTTGGTTCGCTCACATATCGTTTTTCAGTTTCTCCCTGTACTTCCTCATGAGAGGCTTTTGTATTTCCTACATTTTCTCTAACTGCCATAAAGGCTTTTGCCAGACCATGACCATAGTTACCGTAATTACTTTGCTCCCCCAGCATATCCAGTTCTTGATTTAACATCTGTGATTCTCCCTGTTTTTGATGAATAAAAAGATACCTTAACTATACTTTCAACTATTACTGTTTTTTTCTATTTATTTCTCCTAAGTGCCAGCATGGTAATATCATCAGCCTGTTCTGCCCCATCTGCAAACTCTTTGATAGAAGTCAGGATGGACTCTACCAGTTGTTCCAAAGGCATCGCAACATTTTCTGCTGAGGATAAATTTTCTTCTAATCTGTCATCTCCATATAACTCTTCCTGAGGATTCAAAGCTTCATTTACACCATCGGTATAGAGATAGAGGGTATCTCCCTTCTCTAACCGGAAGCTGCCTTCTTCATATTCCATGCCTTCCA
>JAFYWD010000265.1 GCA_017558205.1 Lachnospiraceae bacterium
AAACTTATCGATTCTGAGCACACAGCCGGATTCTCCCATTACCTTTGATTTTGGGGCGTACCTTCAGGCTGTGGAAGAAGACATAAATCATAGTGAAAATGTTACTGATACAAAGAACGAGGAAGCCGCTTCTTTGGTTCAAGACTTTCTGAGTGAAATTCCCGGGCAAACATATACGGGAAAAGCCGTTAAACCTGTCATCCGGGTATATGATAACAAGGTAGCCTTAAAGCAAAATAAGGACTACAAAATTACTTATAAAAATAATATCAATGTAAATCAGGTACAAAAGTCAGAGATCTATAAAGAAGAGCTTCCTACAATTATTATACAGGGAAAAGGAAATTATCGGGGAACTGTAAAGATAAACTTTGATATTCTACCTGTAGAGATCGGAGACGGAACAAAGGATCCGGGAAAAGGTATAAAATTAAGCTTTACAGATCAGCTTACGGTAAATTCTAAAAAAGAACAGCCTGTGTTAAAAAGTATTTCCTATAAGAAGGCTATGAAGGAAGGCAGGGATTATGAGCTTTCCCTCATTGCCATGGAAGCTTATGATCAAGAAGGTAAGTTGTTCAGTAGAGTCATGAAAAATCCTCTGATTCCTAAGGGGAGCAGAGGAACCTTTCAGCTTACCATTGCAGGAAAAGGCAATTTTACAGGAAGTATTGTAAAGGAGATAGTAGTGGGTGAGAAAAGTGTTCTTTTAAAGAATGCCCAAATCACCCTGGGAAGTAAATTGAAATCCATTCCCTTCACTACTTACCAAAATGAGTATTCCCATTCCCTGGCAGCAGGATATTATGAGACGGAGACAAAAACATATTATAAGTCCGGCGATGGATATGTAGATGATATTCCTGAGAATATTGTGGATAAAAACAGTATTTATACAGTGAAATGTGGAAATACCCAATTGCTGTATGGGAGAGATTTTTATACTACTTACCAAAATGATCACACAGTGGGAACAGCAACCATGACAATTCATGGAAAGGGCAATTATCAGGGAACAAAAGCCATTAATTTTAAGCTGACAGGCAATAGCTTCAGTAAGGCTAATCTTCAGGTAGAGGGACTAAAGGATGTTATTTATACAGGAAGTCCTATTACTCAGGAGGGAATCAGTGTTTCTTTTCTTACGAAGGAAAAAGAAAGTATACCTTTAGTGTACGGAAGGGATTATCGGATTAGCTATCATAAGAATCTGAATGTAGGAACAGCTACCATAGCCTTTGAGGCAATGGGCTCCTCTGGTTACGTTGGAAAGGTAAAGAAGACCTTTAAAATTTTACCCCATAATTTGGAAAATATAGTTTTGACAGAGGAAACACAAAATATCTCCTTACCCTATGATAAAGCAGGAGCGAAGCCGGTAGAGGAAATTATACTGACCAATTCCCGGGGAGCTTTGCTTATCCATGGCAAGGACTATACTCTGGCCTATAAAAATAATAAAAAGGTAGCCGGAAAAGAGGAAGCTCAGCCTCCTACCATTGTGGTAAGGGGCAAAGGCAATTACCGGGGAGAAAAGAATATACCGTTCTCCATTAGCAAAGCTTCTTTATCAGCAGGTGATATTTCCATTAAAATAAAGGAAACGGTATTTAACCCTAAAAATCCGGATAGTTATATTTATAAACCTTCAGTAGCCATAAAAAAGGGAAGCCGGACTTTAAGTGGGGCGACAGATTATACTGTGGAGTATCGTAATAACAGCCAGGCAGATTATAAGAGCTATTATCTGGAAAATGGGGAAAGACAACCTTGGGTCATTATTAAGGCGAAGCCGGAGGGGAATTATCAGATTCCCGGGGAAAGGGGAGAAATAGTATTACCCATCCCTATTTATCAAACAAAATTTACTGCCAAAAATATTTATGCAGTAATCTCACAGGCAAGCTATACCGGAAGTCAACTGATGCCTCAGGTAGAGGTCTATTACGCTCCGAATAATAGTGCCTCAAAGCTAAAAGCTTTAAAAACAGAGGAAGAAATCCGACAGGCAGACGCTTCAATAGTTAAGCTTTCAGAGGAGGAATACCAGCTGGAATTCGGAACAAATATTGTAAGCGGAAAAGATAAAGGGACGGTAAAAATTATAGGAAAGAGCCCACTATATGGAGGCAGTGTCACTGTGAAGTTTACTGTAATTCCCAGAGATCTGAATAGCTTAAAGGGAACACAAGGTTCCCAGCAGCCTACAGATCCAACAGAATCGACCGATCCAACAGAGCCCACAGACCCCACAGATCCAACGGATCCGAGCGAACCGACAGAGCCCACAGACCCCACAGACCCGATAGATCCCACCGATCCAACCGAACCGACAGATCCAACGGATCCGAGCGACCCGGGAGAAGGAGGTGAAGAGGGAGGAGAAGAAGGTGGCGGAGGAAGTCAGCCACCGGAGTCCACCGAACCGACAGAGCCCACAGACCCCACAGACCCGATAGATCCCACCGATCCAACCGAACCGACAGATCCAACGGATCCGAGCGACCCGGGAGAAGGAGG
>JAFYWD010000025.1 GCA_017558205.1 Lachnospiraceae bacterium
CCATCCTCTCCGGAACGAAACAGCCATACGTAGGATTTCGTCTGGGCACGACGGTCTTCCTCTTTTAATACCTGGATAGGAGTCTCATCTGCAGCTACAAACCTACGTTGGTTCAGTAGTTTTGCAAGATAATCCAGTACAGGTTTCAAATAATTTTGGGCACAGAAAATCGTCCAGTGAGCCATAGTTCCACGAGGGATCTTTACACCAAACTGATTGAAAAAATCTTTTTCCTGGCGGTAATAAGGAAGAGCATTGATAAATTTGGCATACATGACATGGGCTGCCAGACCGGAAGAGACATAACTGTGTGGCACCAGAGGTTCTGTTACAAAATCTTTCACAAAAGTAGGTTCTAAAGAATCTTTACATTCCGGGCAGGCATAGGTAGTGGCAATATAATCAATTCTCTCCAGCTTTGCCGGGTGGTATTTTAATTCCGTACGTACCACTTCTTTGCCAATGGGTTCCATTAAAGTGTCACAGATGGGACAGAGTCGTTCTTCTTCTGAAAGTGCATCCACAGGAATTACCTTATGTGGAAGATGGGCAAACATTTCCTCATAGGTTGCCTTTGGTTTTCTGGAACGTTTATGAGAAGTAACTTTGATTTCTTCCGGCTCTATGATTGTCGGGATTCTGTCATCTTGGGTATCTTCCATAAAAAGATGCAACTGACCGGGAAAGGGTGTTTTTTCGCTGGAAGAACCAAAGAGCTTGGATTTCAGATAGTCATTCTCTGCTTTTTGATTCTTTAATTCCTGACGCAGTTCCTCAATCGTTTTATTCAAAGAATCCATGGTCTTGACCTGGGTACTGATTAAGGTATTCAGTTGTAAAACAGTATCCTTTAACTCCATAAGCTGGAGATCTTTGGCAGAACGTGGCATGATGTTTCTCCTGTATTTTCTGTTTTTATTTTACCATAAAACAGGTGAAAAATACAGTAAAATCAGGTGTTTCAGGCAGTTTTCAAAGCCTTTGGCTGTTCAATTTCAAGGCCTGACATGAGCCAGTCGAATTGTTGCCAGGTAATGGGTTTTACTTCCGAAGAATCCCTTGGCCAGCGATAACGCCCACAGACAACATCCAATCTTTTATACATTAAAAGATAACCATCTGATTCTCGAAATAAAATCTTAATCCTATCACAACGTTTTCCACAGAAAAGGAAAATGGAATTTTTATCCGGTTCCCGATGGAATTGCTCTTGAATAATTGCACATAGGCCATTGATGGATTTTCTCATATCGGTTCTTCCACATACGATATACACGTTAGTTGCCATAGAAATATCCCCAATCATGGCATATACCTCACCGTCTGTAAAACCTGTGATAAAAAAGTAAGATTTATGGATTCTGAAATCTCCAAAGTAACATCAGCAACCTGAATACGGATAGGGGAGATGCTGTGGTTGGAAATATTTTCCGCTTCCTGATGGGAATCTTGCATTTCCGGCCTTGTAAATATGGTTTCTTCAACGATATTAACTTTTACAATTTCGTGGTTTTCTCTCACAGGTTTCTCTCTTAGATTTGCAGGTACTGCCTCCGGCAATGTGCATCCCTGTTTTTTTAAGTAATGGATCCAGCTATAGAAGGTACCGGGGGCAATCTGTTTTTCTTTGCACCATGCATAAACAGATAGACCACTGGTATAACAGTCGTTGATAAGAGTCAGACGTTGCTCCACAGAATAAAGTGATTTGCTCATAAAAATACCTCCGATGTCATAGCTAAATGCTTGAACTCTTGAATAGAACTCATA
>JAFYWD010000266.1 GCA_017558205.1 Lachnospiraceae bacterium
AATATTACGATGTAATGGATACAGGCAGTTTTAGAGGTGTACCAGGTACTTTGGCGGCTAAAGAATTTGGTAATAATTTTGATGAGACACTTCGCTGGGCAGGGCACAAAATAAATACAGATAAAGTAGCGATAATAAAGGTTACAATTCCAGAAAATATATATAACAAGTTAAATCATATGGAATTAGATTTGCATGAGTTTCCTTCTGGGACTGTAACTGTCGAACCTGAAATGTTGGATATTTTTAATAGTAGTATAATAAATATTGAACATGCGTTTTAGGGAGAACGGAAAATGATTAGAGTAGAGGCAATTATTAGATTATCCAAAGATATAACGATAGCTAGTGATAAAATTAAAACGGGATTTCGAGTCACTATCAAAGTTGGTAATAAAGGATATATTACACAATTATTTGCTATAGAAGGTCAAGACATTCCTTTGGAGAAGGAGACTAATGTATATATGGATATTCTATATGGTGAATTGGATATTGAAAAGTTTATAAATAATTTCTCCTTTGATTTTGTTTCTGGAAAAAAACTGGGAGAAGGTCGAGTAGTCTCTATTAGGGAAATATGTATCGAAAATGATGCATTTGACAATGTCACTAAAAATAGAGAAAAAGAGATTATGTCGATTTTAGACAGTGTAAGTGAGAATTACAAAATCAAGAATAAGATGCTATAATGATGCCTATAAAGTGAAATAAATAAGAATTTTTATAGCTAAATAAAAGCATAACATGAGTGATATTTCTAAAACTTAAAAAAAATCCAGGTACTATGACTCGGAAATCCGTAGATTTATCAGTGCAGACAGTATGAATGTATTGATGGTAGCCACTAATACGGTAAACAATAAAAATCTGTTTACCTATGCAGAGAACAATCCGGTCAATGGAAAGGATGCCGGAGGGGGTGCGGTAGAAACGGTCTTTGACATCGTCTCCCTGGCAGGAAGTGTGGTTGACGTGTGCTGCAATCCCATGGATCCCTGGGCCTGGGCAGGGATGGCAGGAGATGCCATTGATCTGATTCCCTTTGCCACGGGAGTAGGAGAGAGCATCAAGGGAATCCGCGCCCTGGCCAAAGCAGCAGATACGGCAGATGATGGAAGGGATGCGGCAAAAGCCGTCTCCGGGGTACATCAAACCATGGCAGTGGTGGGGGATACGGTACCCATAGGTGGCTGCTTTGTAGCGGGAACTCTGATAATAACAGGGGAAGGAAAGAAGAAGATTGAAGACATCCGGGTAGGAGACCTGGTGTATGCCAAGGAGGCAGTAAGCGGGGAAACCGGCTATAAACAGGTAACAGAGTTGTTCCGGGTGGAGAAAACAAAACTGATCCATCTGACCATAGGAGAAGAAGAGATTATTACCACCGAGGAGCATCCTTTCTGGGTGGATGGCTACGGTTTTGTGGAGGCAGGAAAACTTACGGAAGGTTTACTGGTAGAAAAGGCAGGAGGCGACCTTCTTCCGGTATCTAAAGTAGAAGTAGAATACCTTACAGAGCCGGTAACAGTCTACAATTTTGA
>JAFYWD010000267.1 GCA_017558205.1 Lachnospiraceae bacterium
CAGTTCTTAATAACTATTATACCGGTGAGGATATTACCATTCCTCTGGATCCCCAGCTTTCTGCCATTGATAATGCCAAAAAATATTATGAAAAATATAATAAATTAAAACGTACCTACGAAGCTCTTTCTACTCTTACCCTGCAGGTAAAGGAGGAAATCCAGCATTTGGAATCTATCAGCAATGCCCTGGATATTGCCTTAAAGGAAGAAGATTTGATTCAGATTAAGGAAGAACTGATTGAAACCGGCTACGTAAAGCGAAAGGGAAATTCTAAAAAACAACGTTTTACCAGTAAGCCCTTTCACTATGTCAGTAGTGATGGCTTTCATATGTATGTTGGGAAAAATAATTTTCAAAATGAAGAGCTTACCTTTAAATTTGCCTCCGGAAATGACTGGTGGTTTCATGCCAAATCAGTGCCCGGCTCCCACGTTATTGTTAAAACTGAGGGACGTGAATTAACTGACCTTGCTTTTGAAGAAGCGGGAAAATTAGCTGCCTATTATTCCAAAGGACGTGATCAGGAAAAGGTGGAAATTGATTATACTCTGAAAAAAAATGTAAAAAAGCCGGCAGGAAGCAAGCCGGGCTTTGTGGTATATTATACCAACTACTCTCTCTTTATTGATTCTGATATCAGCAACCTGACAGCGGTTGAATAACTACCTTCTTTCAGCTCTCCTGCTATCAGAATAACAAACTTCGGTTATCGAATTATACTAAGAAACAAAAAGGAGCCGCCATGGATCAATTTTCCTTACGTATTGCCACCCTACAGGATGCCAAAGAAATATGGCAGGTAATGGATACCTGCCATAAACACTTAACAAATAAAAGTCATTTTATCTGTGATAATCAATTTTATGTTACCGATGTTCTGACTAACTCCGGCTTCGGAGTGGTTGCCTGTGACCTTGAGGGAAAAATTATAGGAAGTCTGCTGATCAAATATCCGGGCATGGAGGAAGAAAATCTTGGCTATGATCTTTCCTTTGATTTTAATCAGCTGTCTAAGGTTGCCCATATGGACTCCTGCTGTGTACTTCCTAATGCCAGAGGAAATCATCTGGAGACTAAAATGCTTGCTTATGCAGAAAACCATCTGATAACAGCTTCCAAATACAGCTTCCTGATGGCTACCGTGGCACCGGACAACATTCCCAGCATGAAGTCTTTGACAGCACTGGGCTATCAGGTAATGGCTACTAAGGAAAAATATGAAGGCTATCTTCGAAATATTATGCTGAAAAAAATTTAGCTTTTATTTTTCCATACGTTTCCTTAATTCTCTCAAGGTAACTTCATAGGCTGCTGTCTCCTTTGCTAGAACACCTGTAAGTAAGGCCTGCCTTTCTTCCTGAGATAATTCCTCATTTCTTTCTTTTTTTACCAGATCGCTTACCAGCTTCAAGAGAAAATAAGGATTCTTTACCAGCATGGGACCTGTCAAATGGGTCCCTGTAAAGTTCTCGTAACGGATTCCCTCCGTTTTTCCTTCCTTTTCATTTCCCATTCCCATAAGTACCCGAAAGCATGGTTGACTCACTCCCTCAATATAACTGCATTTATTAATAAAGCCTACTGCCGGCTCCTTTAATCCTTCCGAAGTAAGAATGGCATCTCCTGTCAGTCTGCTTTTTTTCTGCTGTCTTACCGTATAGGAAAATACCTCAAGTCCCTTCCATTCTTTACCTTCACAATCCACCAGGAGCTTTCCCAAAATTTCAAAGGAATTACCGGTCCACAGACCATATCCGCCCTTAAAAATATAATCCTTCAGCTCCTCTTTTGCCTCTGACAAAGCAGACAGTACCACCTTCTGGTTTTCTTCCGTACCTGCTCCCATATAGATAAAATCTACTTCTGAAAAATCCGGTCTTTGTGTCAGTGGTTGTAAAATCAGTTCCGTTTCTATTCCGCAGGTATTTAATACCTGCGTTAAAAGTACCATATTGCCGTATTCCCCATACAGATTCATAACATCATGATATAAATGTAAAATTTTCATTGCTATCTCCTACCTAGTGCCCTTATATTCATAGTATTCTTTCTGACAAAGGCCCTATCTGCTTTCCTACTACTTATCTCACTACCCGCTGTAAAAACTTATCCTTATCTGAAAAACAGGTGATTACATAAATTTCTTCTTTTTTATCATTATTTAAGACTTCTACTGCCTGTTCCACTGTTTCTAATACCTGAAGCTTTTCCTCCGGTATTCCGGTAAAGGAAAATCTGACAGCCAAATCATTGCAATAGGTTCCTGCCAATAAGACTGATTTGATATTTTCCCTGTTTAAGCCCTCAAAATAGATATCCCACAGCCAGGAAACATCTGAGGTAAAGTATTTTCTGCTGACTGCATCTACAATAATCAATACCTCACAGCCTTCTTCACAGGCTGCTGCAATTCTGATGGATTGATTATAGGAAATACTGTTTTCATGCTTAGAGGTAAGCAGTGTTCCCTTTCTGTTTCCTAAGGTAAAGGTTACCACTCTTCCATTTTTTGCCACAAAGCCGTTAATGGATTTTGCTATTTTTTCTTCCTTAATGCCTACCAATGAGGCCACGGTAAAGGCTGCTAAAATATTATAAATATTGTACAGAGATTTTAATTGAAGGTGAATTTCGTGTTCACTATTCACCGTAATAACCCCTTCCCTTAAATCTGCCTTCGTAATTTTATATTCTGCCTCCTGTCGCTTAAAATCACAGCCGGTACAGGAATAATGACCAATATGGTCATAATGAAAACAGCGATATTCCATAAGAGATTTACAGTGCGGACAATATTTTCCGTCATGATAAATTCCGCAAAATTCCTCCGTATCCTGTTCCAGACGTTCTGCCCCAAACCAGATTACCTTCTGATTTTCTTCTGCAAAGCAGGAAACCAAGGGATCATCAGCATTCAGAATCAGCTGTACCCCCGGATAAATACTGTCCTTTAATGCCTCGTATACCCAGTTCGGATGACCGTTTCTTGTAAGCTGATCACGATAAAGATTGGTAATCACATAATGAGTAGGCTTAATATAACGGAAGGTATAGCGAGCAAACCGCTCATCACTTTCTATCAGCAGAATATCTGCTTTTACTTTTCCACCTAAGGTAGCACTGTTTAATACCAGAGTGGTTACTCCTTCAATCTGATTGGAGCCCTCCTTATTCCAGGCTACTTTCTTTCCGTTTTCCGTTAAAATATGGGCAATCATTTCTACCGTTGAGGTTTTTCCGTTACTTCCCGTAACTGCAATAATATAAGGTGGCAGAGTTACCCTCTCCAGAATATCGGGACAAATTTTTAATGCAATTTTTCCGGGAAGTGAGCTTCCCTTCCCCAGAATTTTTCCAATCCATCTTAAGATTTTACATACTATAATGGTAATAAATTTCTTCATTTTGCTCTCCTAAGCAGTAAAAAACTGTGTCTTTTTAGTCTTGCCTTTTTTACAAAACCTATTCTAACACAGTTTTTCTTTGTTTTATATTCTTTTTTAGATTTCCTCCTATCACCAATCATTATAAATCTTTCATTCTGCCCGGAATTAGCTGTTTCTTCAGCTTGTCTTCCCAATCTTCCTCCAGACGTTCCCAATTATTTTCCATCCTATCCTCCCAATTTTCAAATTCTCTGTAATCGGGATAAAATTCTATTTCTCCATTATCATAAAAGATACCTATCTGATTATAATCCTGAAGGGATCCTCCCAAAGCCAGTCCGATACTGATGCCCAGTACTCCGATTCCTGCAAAGACTGCTGCCAGAATCAATCCTATCTTATAAAAAGTCTTCATACTTTATTTCCTCCCTTATGAAAAATTTTATATAAGAACTCAATAATCTTCCTTAATATGGGACGAAATATCTTTACTGCCAGCCAAATCAATGCCAGTCCTGACAAAATACCGCCGGCAATAAATATTCCGCCTACTCCCAGTGAAATTGCCCCCAAAGAAGGAACAGTAAATAATTTTACAATACCGTTAAACATTAACAAAACTCCTCCTACCAGTCCTCCCAGGGCGATTGCCAAAAATATAGCAACTGCCCCTAAAATCAGGGAGCCTGCCAGGGCAATAATTCCTATTACCAATGACAGAGCCAGGGCACCTCCTGCCACTATCAGGGGCAGCAGCACAGGTGATGCAAACAATATCAGAACTACAATCAGGATAATTTTCCAAAAACTTAAGGGTGTTCTTTCCTTCTTTTTCTTTTGCTGTATAATATCTTCCCCAACAGTTTCCCACTGATTTTCAGAAAAATAATCTGGGTAGGGCTGGGGCATGTTTTTGCAAACATCTTCAAACCGAATGTCCTCAAAGCCATTCTCCGAATATTCACTATGATCCTCTGTTAACTCCACCTTAATTCTGGCTGCCACCTTTTCCGGACGTCCAAATTCCTTTGTTACATCCTCTTCCTCTGAAATCCCTGCATCTTCAAAATAATCAATATAATACTGCAGTGCTTCTTTTCTCTCTTCCTCTGTTAAATCCCATAACAGCTGTTCAAGACTTTCTAAAAATTCTTTTTTTCTCATTTTTCCTCCCGAAGGCCTTTTCTTTTCTCTTCAATCACTTAATAAGCTTTTCTTCCTTAATCTTTTCTTAATATTATATATATATATCGGCTGGTTACTCGTTGTACCGGGCTACTCTCTTTGTGGCATAAAAAGCCCCGTTATTTTCTTGGAATAAATTAGCCATTCAGATGTATAAAGGTTTAATTGAACCCTTCCGGCTTCCGTAATCTTATAATATCTTCTGTTCCGTCCGCCAAACTCTCTATCATAGGATTCTAAGCAGCCATCCTTCAACAAGCGTCTTAACACAGGATATAAGGTAGATTCCGACACCTCCAAAGCCTCTCTTACATCCATCGTAATTTTATATCCATAAGTACCTTCAGCTTCTCTTGAAACTGCTGCCAGTACGATTGCATCCAACAATGCTGCTCCTGTATTAAAAACCATGGTCAGCCTCCTTCTATTTACTTTCTTATTTTTGTGAATTTCCTGTAATATCGTATGATATTTATGAAATGCTTCCTCACTTTATCATCTCATCATATTTATATGATATATTTTTATAATACTATACAATATATAATATTATTGTTAAAATTATTATATTTTATATAGTATTATATGTCAATCAATTTAATAAATTTTTAAGGACTTACTCTCATTCTTAATATTTAAAGCTGCTTATATACAGATTCACAAAAAACAGCACTCTTCCTTCAGATAAGCTCTAATGCTTCTCCTAAGAAAAGTGCTGTTTTTTTATTTTATAGCACTACACTTCCAACATTTCCAATGGTAAAACGGAAGGTAGCCTTACCGCCGTATTTATATTCACCTTCACTGTTTCTTTTCAAAATAACGGTAAAGGTACCCTTACCGGCCCCTACATTATCACCATATTCTACGTAAAAATGATCGGAGTCAAGCACGGTTCCATCCTTTAGGATTACTTCCATAACTCCTTCATCCGGATTTTTATCAAATCTGATCTGACCTCCCGTAAAGGAAATAGGAAGGTTGGTATCTGTCGGATAATTATATTCTCTGCCATTGATTTTTACCTTAACACCGGTAATTGTGGCAGCCTTATCAAATACTGTGTAATTCTCTCCAATTGTTACCTGCCTAAAATCATAGCCTGTAATAATTTTTGCCTTACTGTTATCTACAGCTACATGATAGCTGTTGCTTCCTTCCTCAATCAGTATCAGCTTATACTGGCTGCCCGAAAGCTTAGCTAAAGATCTTCTTCCTGCAGAGTAGTCATCCTTATTCTTATAATAGGTCTGATATAATGTAATTTTATGTTTGGGCTGTCCGGATACAGGCTTTGCCACAGGTTCATATTCAGCAAAGAATCCATCCTCCTCTACCGTTTGTGTGATTTTACCGAAATCCTTTGCATAGGTATCAGAGGTAAGAACTGGAATTTCAGTATCACTTACGGTAATGGGAGAAACAGAATATGTAAACTTCCCGGATTTTCCCTTAAATACCGTACCATCTCCCTGGACGTACAAGGCTGCACTGTTTCCTGTTTTCTTATTGTTGGAAACTGTCAATTTCAACTGAACAATAGTAGAACGCCCTGACATACCGGGATAATAATCATTTACCCAAAAGGTTTGACCGTTATATTTCATATCACCACAAGGATTGTCTATTCCATTTAAAGTAATGACTATATTTTTAGGCAGTGATCCACCTGCATTATAATCTGCCCCATCATAGCTGATGCTGAGGATTCCCTTTTTAAAGGCCTCCCGGGTACTGATCCCTGTTCTTTTAAACTTCACACTGATCATACTGTCATGATCCACACCCGGTCCTGCCGGTATTACGGAGCTTTCATAGATCCCCGGATTTTTATTATAGGCATTATTAAATACGAATACCGCATAGGTAGACAAGGTCTCTTTCTTTTGCTGAAAATTAGAAAGACCATTACTGTCAAAGCTTAAAATATTCGCCGGTTTTGCTACAGAAACCTTCATTCTTATATTATTTCTATACTTAAGGGATGTACTATTACTACCGGTATACTTTAAGGTCGGAGAACTAAGCTTAAACCAGGAAGGTTCAATTTTAATTCCTTTAATCCTTACACCTTTTGCCTCTTTACTTCCAAAAATACCATTATCATTATTTTCCAGGGCAGTAATGGTCACCTTATATCTATTGGCAATCGTTATTCTTGCATTACTTCCCTCACTGCCTTCATAGACCTCTGTACTGCTTCCCATACTGTAAACACCATCATTATAGCGTCCCTGCACATACTCAAAATCAGTGCCGTCAAAGGTAATATAATAGTCAACTCCCTCAGTTAATACTCTCTTATCTGCACCTTTTCCTATGGTTACGGTAATCCCAAAATCAGCACCGGTATAATAAGTATTGCGTTTATAATTCAGCTGGCTTTTCCTTATACTTACCTTTGCATTGGCCAGATCCTGGGAGGCATCACCTATTACAATAAATTGACAATTTACAAGATCAGTACCTAAATAGGAGCTTACCTGAGGATTAATCTCTCCCTCTGTACCATCATTAAAGATATCATAATATTCCTGACCAAAATACATTCCGGTATAATTGCCAATTCCTTTTATGGTATACAGATACTTCCCTTCTTTTGTAATTTTTGAAGGATTGGACTCTTCACATAACTTCCATATACCATCTTCATAAAGATAAAGCTGCTGCTGATAATCCTTTCCCAGCTTCAGCGTATAGGTTTTAGTAATGTTTTTCTTCTCTGTATAATAGTAATGAGTCAGCTTTACCTTGGGGGAAATTCCACCGGTAATAGTACCCTTGGAATTTAAAACATAACTATTCTTTAACCCTGAAACCTCAGCCATAGGATAACCGGAAAAATTCAGTGGCAGAATATCAAAATATACCGTGGCAGAAAAACCTTTATAATTACCAATTCCCGTAACTATGGCACAGGGTCTTTTTGCATCATCTACTCCTTCGGTATAAAGAGGAACATACTCACCCTGCTCATTAATTTTTACCGATACTTCCTTATTATTTTTATAAGTAACCTTATAATCCTTTCCGTATCTTAAATACATTCCATTGCTTGGCTCTTCTCCGTCAGCTACATATTTTACCCATAACTGAAGATTCGCATTCTTGGTGGCTGTATAGCTGTCATCTAAAGCTACATGGGCTCTTCCGTCATAGGTTACTGCAGGAATAGCATCGATATAAATATTCGAGGATGCTTTTTTGCAAAGATAGGCTGTCAGATAGTAATCTGTTCTTTTTTCAATGGGATATGCCAAATCTTCTTCATCATCTGCAAAAGCAAAATCTACAGAAAGCATCGTCTGCCAGGTATTGGCGGCCTCACTAATTTTCCAGCCTGCAATGGATGCATCATTTGTATTATCAAGAAAGCCTCCCATGGTAGGAGTAACCTCTGACAGTTTTCCCAGATGTGTCAGTACTTCTGTGATCGTTCTGGTCTCAGACAGATAATCCTGATCAAGAACATACTTCAGTTCCTTTGTCTTTCCATTATTTTTCACATTAAAGCTGATATAATAGATAGTTTCTTCCACATAAACATAGCCCACTGCATCAACAATAATTTCATAATTACTTATTTTTTCTTCTGACAGCTCTAAGGTCATGGGTGCTTCCTGATAGCCAATCTCCTCATAATCTATCTCAGAAAGATTCAGTGTTACATCACTGACAAGTAAATCTTCTGATAAGATACTGCTTGCATCCGGCTCAAAGGTAGAAATTCCTTCCTCATTAAACTGATTCTCCACCACCTCAACCGTCAGATAATTTTCTGCTTCTTCTTTTTCAAAAACCAGCTTATCCTCATCCGGATTACTTTTTTCGTTAACAGCCTCTTCCATGGGTGCCTCAAAATGAAGCAATACCTTTCTTTTTTCCACAGTAAAGCTGTCAGTTGCAATCACATCCGGCTGTTCCTGAGAAGAAGC
>JAFYWD010000268.1 GCA_017558205.1 Lachnospiraceae bacterium
ATTTAGTAATTGTGATGGATTAAAAACAGTATTATTTGAAGAAGGAAGTACTCAGGTAGCTAATTATTTGTTCTGTAATTGCACAGGATTAGAAGAAATAGAATTGCCGGATACAATAACCAATATAAAAGAATATGCATTTAATAATTGTACGAATTTAAAAAGAATAAAGCTATCAAACGCATTAACAAGTATAGGGAGAGGTGCATTTGAAAAATGTCAAAAATTACAGGAAGTAAAATTGCCGGATTCAATCGTATCCATAGGATATTCTGCATTTGCAAATTGTAGCAAATTAGAAAGTGTCCAATTGCCTAAAAATCTAAAAACAATAGGACATAGTGCATTTAAAGATTGTGATGCCTTAACAAAAATAATAATTCCGAAAGCATTAGAGGAGTGTACGAATACAGGGATTGGAGAGTCAAACGGAGCATTTAGTAATTGTGATGGATTAAAAACAGTGTTATTTGAAGAAGGAAGTACTCAGGTAGCTAATTATTTGTTCTATAATTGTACGGGACTAGAAGAAATAGAATTGCCGGATACAATAACCAATATAAAAGAATATGCATTTAATAATTGTACGAATTTAAAAAGAATAAAGCTATTAAACGCATTAACAAGTATAGGGAGAGGTGCATTTGAAAATTGTCAAAAATTACAGGAAGTAAAATTGCCGGATTCAATCGTATCCATAGGATATTCTGCGTTTGAAAATTGTAGTAAATTAGAAAGTGTCCAATTGCCTAAAAATCTAAAAACAATAGGATATAGTGCATTTAAAGATTGTGATGCCTTAACAAGAATAACAATTCCGAAAGCATTAGAGGAGTGTACGAATACAGGGATTGGAGAGTCAAACGGAGCATTTAGTAATTGTGATGGATTAAAAACAGTATTATTTGAAGAAGGAAGTACTCAGGTAGCTAATTATTTGTTCTGTAATTGCACAGGATTAGAAGAAATAGAGTTACCGGATACAATAATCAATATAGGGAATTCTGCATTTAATACCTGTACAAATTTACGAAAAGTTATATTGCCGGATTCGGTTACTGGTATGGGTATCAATGTTTTTAAAGGGTGCTCTAATTTGGAAGAAATAACATTACCAAAAGTTAGGTATAATATTACTGAAGGGACTTTTCAATCATGTACAAAGCTTAAAACAATAGATTTGCCCAAAACATTAGAAACAATTCAAGAGAACGCCTTTAAAGAAAGTGGTTTAACAGAAATAGTATTACCTGATACGGTAAAAGAAATAAAGTCTTCAGCATTTGAAAATTGCACTTCCTTAGAGAAAATAACTTTTTCAAAAGAATTAACAATGATAGGTGCATCATCATTTAAAAATTGTGATTCTTTAATAAAAGCAGAAATTCCATCGTCAGTATATCAAATTGGTAATTACGCTTTTTATGATTGTGATACATTGCAAAAAGTAATCATGTCTGATGAAGTAACCTCTTTGGGAAACTATGTATTTCAAAGCTGTGATGAATTATCTGAGGTAACTTTAGGAAGCGGAATGACATCTATTCCTAATTATACTTTTGCAGATTGTGGGAAAATAACTTCAATTATAATTCCCTATAATGTAACAAGTATTAATCAATATGCGTTTAAGAATTGTACTTCTCTTACAAAGGTTACTATTCCTAGAAAGACCACAACTATTAATAGCAATGCCTTTTCATATCCGGGGAACATGACAATTTATGGAGTCAAAGGATCTTATGCAGAAACATTTGCTAATGCACAAGGAATTACTTTTGTGGAAAGAAGTGTTCCGGCAGAAGCTGTATCATTTAAATCTGATAGTTATAATATGCTTTATAATACTACTACAAAATTTATACCAGCAATTAGTCCGGCTGATTTTACAGATGAGATGGTATGGAAATCTTCCAATACAGCTATAGCTACGGTAGATGAGAATGGTTTAGTAAAGGCTGTAGGAGTAGGTACTGCAACAATTAAGTTGGTAGTTGGGGATGTTTCAACAAGCTTTACCGTAATAGTTACTCAGCCGGTAACTTCAATCAGTTTAAACACTTATAGTTTAAATTTGCAATCGGGAGACAAATATACTTTAATAGCTAGTGTATATCCGCAAGGTGCGAACAATAAATCAGTTCAATGGAGTAGTAGTGATGAAAATATTGCTGTAGTTTCTCAAGATGGACTTGTTACCGCTATAAAAAAAGGAAGTTGCATTGTGACTGCGAAAGCAATGGATGGTAGTAATATAAATCGTTCATGTACAATAGATGTTTTAAACAATATGTATGTCGTTACAGACGTAAATGATTTACAAAGCAGTCATCCGTATGAAAATAATTGTACAGATATTTGGAAGTATACTTTGCCAGGAGCAAGTTCATTAAAAATTACCTTTGATTCTGATACATCTATGGAGGAGGGATTTGATTATCTCTATATTTACAATGGTGATAAGGAAGAAATTGGGGAATATACAGGGAATGAACTGAAAGGAAAGGAGATTGTTGTTGAGGGAGATACAGTATACATACAACTAGATACAGATACGGCGTCTGATGATTATGGATTTAGAGTTTCTGATATCAAAGCAACAACTTTGCCTATAACATATACAGTAGTGTTTGATAAGAATAATTCGTTAGCAACGGGAATGATGCAGAACCAGATAGTAAAATCTGCCGGTGGTGCTAAACTTATTCAAAATAAATATAAATGTAATGGTTGGCTATTTATAGGCTGGAATACAAAAGCAGATGGAAGTGGAATTAGTTATACTGATGAAGAAAGAACTGAAAACGTGTCTGCAATAGACGGAGATACCATAGTTTTATATGCTCAGTGGAAAAAAATATCCCAAGTAGAAGTACCAAGTGCGAATATACCAACCAACAGTATTGTGAATGAAAGTGCAGAGATTATTCTATCTTGTGACATGGAAGGAGCCCAAATTTTTTATACACTGGATCGGAGTATACCAACTGAGAAAAGTATGTTGTATACACAGCCTATTAGGATTTTAGAAGATACCATTATTACTGCATTCGCTATCAAAGAAGAGTATCAAGATAGTGAAATCGTGGTATTTAAGTATATTGTAGCAGAAACCAGTGATATTTTACCGGAAGATATTCCGCTTAACGGTAGTATTCCTGAGGGGATTTGGAGTGCCGGTATTACTGAAAAAGTGTATACAGGTACTAATATAACGCAAAATTTTCGTTTATATGATAATGAAAAGCTATTAAAAGAAAAAACGGATTATACGATTTCTTATAAAAATAATAAAGCGGCTTATACTTATTTAGATGAAGATTATGCTTTATATGAGGAGCGTTTGAACTCTACAGGAAAAAAGGTGAAGGTAGGAACTTTTGATCCGGCAAAAGCACCACAGATAATTATTAAAATGAAAGGTAATTACTCAGGTAGTAAAACCATATATTTTAAGATTAAACAGGCGAATATCTCAGGAGCAGAATTTGAAACTACAGATTTGACGGTAACATATACCGGAAAGAAGCAAACACCCCAGCCTACACTAAGTTGGCAAGGGAAAAATCTAAAATATGGTACGGACTTCTATATTCCTGAATATGATGATGCTAAATCGGATAAAAAGGCATTTGTAGAGCCACAAAGTGAAGGCTACAAACTTACCATTAAGGGAAAAAATAATTTTGTCGGACAAATACCTATTACCCTGACTATAAGTGAGAGTGTAAAGCAGATTGCTATGAGTAAGGTTACAGTAAAAGGTCTTACCAGCCAGTCATGGAGTGGAGAAAGGATAACACAGAACGATTTTAGCGTAAATTATGGGAAAGATCTCTTAAAAGAGGAAGAAGGAGAATATACTGTCACTTGGGGACAAAATATATCTGTGGGAACAGGAACTATAACTTTTACAGGAACAGGATTGGATACTGATGGTGATGGACTAAGTTATATTGGCTCCAAAACGGTTTCGTTTAAAATCATAGGAAATTCTATGAGCAAGGTTACGGTAGAGGGAGTAGATAAAAGCTATTCCTATACCGGAAGTAAAATAGAACCGGTGGCATCTTTAAGCTTTAAGGCAAACAAAAGCAGTGAACCTATATCATTGATTGCAGGACAGCATTATACAGTTGAGTATCAGAAAAACTTGGACAAGGGAATGGCAACTATTATATTCAAAGGAATAGAAAATAGTGGATATACCGGTATTAAGAAACAAACCTTTAAAATTATATCAGCAGGAATTTCTGATAGTATAAATGAAGGTATTAATGAGGAACGGGTTCAGGTTACTTTTAAAGAGCCGGAAAATGTAGTAGGAGGTGTTTATGTTACTCCTCATATGAAAGGCGGAGCAAAACCTGAAATTATTGTTACCTATGGTGAGAAGACTTTGGAGTTAAACAGAGACTATACAATTAGTTATGCCAATAATAAAAAACCTGCACTTTTCACAGATAAGAATGCTCCCACTATTACTGTAAAAGGAAAGGGGAATTTTACGGGAAGTAAAAAAGTTTCCTTTACAATTGAAGCAAAAGCATTGTCAAGTGATAATGGAATTAAAGTTGTTATAAATGATAAAGTAGTAAGTAATAAGAAGAGTGGCTATGTCCAAAGCTTTAAAATTTATGATTCTGATGGCACAGTATTAAACAGCTCAGATTACGATTCAAAAAATATTATATATACGTTAATAGAAAGTGAGGATGGAAATGGAACAAGTAAAATAGAAAATACTGTGTTAGATAAAAATTCCATTGTTTCTGAAAATTCTGTGATACGTGTTACGATAAAAGGAAAAGGTAATTATGCAAATGGTGAAGTATATGGCACCTACCGTATCTTAGAGAAAAATCATGATATTAACAAAGCGATAATCCAAATAGCAGATCAGAAATATACTGGTATGCCTACCTTAATCCTAAATCAAAATCAATTTAAAACTGGTAAAGTTTATATTAAGATGGGTGATGAAATGAGGGAGCTGATTTTAGGAGAAGATATTGAAGTAGTTCCTGAGAGTTATGTAAATCATGTAAATAAAGGAACGGCAAAAGTTACTTTCCGTGGAATCAATGAGTTTGGAGGAAGTAAGACTGTAAGCTATAAGATAGGTGTACGCTCTGTTGAAGAGTTTTGGAAAGGTGTACAGGAAAAAGTGGCTAATTTTTTAAATTAAAAACTTAAGTTTTCATGGGTCTTCTATGATAGAATAAAAATCATAGAAGACCTTTTAATATATTCACCACAGGAGAAAACTTTATGGCAACATTATTATTAGCAGTAATTTATTTGGCTTTTATAGGCTTGGGGCTGCCGGATTCCTTATTTGGGGCTGCCTGGCCGGCAATTTATGCAGAGTATCAGCTGCCGATTTCCTTTGGTAGCTTTCTTACCATACTTTCTTTTCTGGGAACTACGGTTTCCAGTCTTTGCAGCGCCAGGATTATTAACAAATTTGGGACTAATAAGGTAACGGCCTTTAGTACGGCTCTTACGGCATTGGCTCTTTTGCTGATGTCTTTTACAGGAAGCTACCTGGCCATGTGTTTATGTGCTTTTCCCCTGGGACTTGGTGGCGGAGCCATTGATACGGCCTTAAATAATTACGTATCCCTGCATTATTCGGCCACACAAATGAGCTTCTTACATTGCTTCTATGGAGTGGGTGTTTCTATCAGCCCCTATATTCTCTCCCTTGTATTGCAAGGGGAAAAGGGTTGGCGTGGTGGCTATCGAAGTGCCGTAATACTGCAGGCATTCATTGCTGTGGTATTATTACTTACCCTTCCTGTCTGGAAAAAGGCTCATGGGAAGGAAAAGCAGGAAGAGTCTCAGGAAGCAAAAGTACTGTCTTTAAAGGAAATTATCAGAATTCCCGGAGTAAAGGTAATGTGGAGCTTATTCTTTTGTGCCTGTGCCATTGAATGTACCTGCGGTTCCTGGGGCAGTACCTTTTTGGTGGAAACAAAAGGGCTGGCGGTGGAAAAAGCAGCAGAAATTATTACCTTTTATTATGTAGGAATGGCAGTAGGAAGATTTCTTTCCGGTATTATAGCAAAAAAATTACATAGCTGGAAAATTATAAAGCTGGCTAATTTAATTACAGGAATAGCACTAATATTATTATGTTTTTCCTTTTCAGGAGAAATGGCTGCCTTTGCTTTATTTCTGATAGGACTGGGAATCGGTCCCTTATTCCCTAATTTCAGTTATTTAACACCGGAAAATTTCGGAGAAGAGCTGTCACCCTCCGTGATCGGTACACAAATGGCGGTATCAGGTGTTTCCATCATGACAACACCGGTATTATGCAGCTTATTGGGACAATTTCTGGGAATGAAGATTTTTCCGTTTTATTTGTTGCTTATATTTATCTTAATGCTGGCGGCAGTAAGACGGGCAATGGTCGTGTTTCAGGTAAGAAAAAAATCTTAAAAGACAATAGGGGATAAAGCTGATGACAAACAATAAGAATGACAACACAAATAAAAAAGATAACAAGCTTTTATACATGGTGGTAATTTCCTTTGCCATATTACTTAGCTTTGTGGAATTGAATTTTTTCTATTTCTTTTCCTGCTATGAAAAAGGACTGTGGGCAGAAAAGACTTTGATAATACAGGCGGTAGGAATGCTTTTTGCAGCTGCCATGGCAGTGCTTTGTAAAAAGGGCTATGAAATGGTAGGCTTTAAAACCTGTATTTTTCCCATACTTCTTATTTTGGCAACAGGGGAACTGGTGCTGTTTTTGGAAAGCAGTTTTGGTGCTGTATTCCTGGGAATATTACTTACACTGACCGGAAGCTTTGCAGGAATCATGCTTTTTAGCTTAAAAGTAAGAGAACAGCTCTCCCCAAATAGTACAGAAGAATTTAGGGGAAAAAGAAAACTTTTGCTGTGGTTATTACCGGGATTTTTGGGAACAGTCTTTACCTGCTTATTATTAGCTGTGACTCAAAAGCTTTTAAAAGAAGAAGTAACAGACTCCTTTTTTGCGGCAAGAAAAATCCTACTGTTTGCACTGCCGGTACTAATGCTGCTTTGTATTGTTCTCACCCTAATGTTTCGAATGATTCGAAAAGAGTATTATCAGCTGTTTACCGAAAGTGGAGAACAAAGGAAGGAAGAAGGGGTCTTCTGGAAGGAATATCCCAGACAGCAGCTGAAAAGAAGCAGCTGGATGTCCTTAAACGGACCCTGGAGACTGGAAGGGGATGAAATTATGGTACCCTTTCCCCCACAGTCTTTTTTGTCACGTTATCATAAAAAAGTAAAGGATAAATTATTTTATGAGAAAATCTTTACCCTGTCAGAAGCCTTAAAGGGAGAACGTTTTTTACTTCATTTTGATGCAGTAGATCAGGTGGCAGAGGTCATCTTAAACGGAAAAAACTTAGGAAAGCATGAAGGAGGCTATTTGCGCTTTTCTTATGATGTTACTGACTGTATTAAGAGAGAGGGAGAAAATATCCTTCAGGTAAAAGTGGAGGATCGACTGGATCCCTGTTATCCCTATGGAAAGCAGAGGAAAAAACGAGGGGGAATGTGGTATACTCCCGTTTCCGGTATATGGAAAAGTGTATGGCTGGAAGCAGTGCCTCAAAATTACATTGAAAAGATAAAAATTACACCTGATTTACGGGGAGCTGATTTTGAAATTCAAAGTCAAACAGAAGGCTTTACCATAGAGGTGGATTTGGGAGAAGGAAAGAGGATTACAAAGAACTTTACCGGAAATAAGGGTCGTGTAGAAATAGAACAGCCCGAATTATGGACACCAACCAATCCCAGGCTTTATGAGGCTGTCATTACGTCAGGAAAGGACAGAGTGGAAACCTATTTCGCACTAAGAACCGTAGAAATTCAAAATAAAGATGGTATTGCCAGGGTATGCCTAAATAACAGTCCCGTTTTTCTTCACGGTATTTTGGATCAGGGATATTTTCCCGATGGGATTTATTTGCCGGTGGAGGAAAAAGAGTATGACAGAGATATTCTCAGGATGAAGGAGCTGGGAATTAATCTTTTACGTAAACATATCAAGGTTGAGCCGGATTATTTTTATTATGCCTGTGATAAGCTGGGCATGCTGGTAATGCAGGATATGGTAAATAGCGGTCCCTACAGCTTTATCTGGGATACGGCCTTGCCTACCCTTGGCTGGAAGAAAAAAAGTGACAGAACAGGAAGAAAGGGAAAGAGAAAGCAGTTTTTTCTGGAGCATATGAAAAACACGGTAGAGCAGGTGTATAATCACCCTTCTGTCATTGCCTATACTATTTTTAATGAGGGCTGGGGACAGTTTGAAAGCGATGCCATGTACGATGAAATGAAGCTTCTGGACAATACCAGGCTGATAGATACCACCTCCGGCTGGTTTGCCGGCACAAAGAATGATTTTGACAGTGAACATATTTATTTTAAGGCAGTAGCCGTTGAGCCGGGATCCCGTCCCATGCTGATGTCCGAATGCGGAGGCTATTCCATGGTAGTAGAGAACCATCATTACAGTAAATA
>JAFYWD010000269.1 GCA_017558205.1 Lachnospiraceae bacterium
CTATGCTGCAGCCTATTTCTAAGTGGGCTGCAGTTTTTTGTTTAATATGAATAAAAATAATTCTAAAGAATTCTAAAGAAAAAATAAACATGATGAAAAAACTATAGTAAAATGGTAAAATATTCATACAATCGCACAAATTATGGGAAGGAGGCAGTAGTAGTAAAAAGTGTGTTGATTCAATGTGATTTCTAAGAAGAAAGGGAGGTTAAAATTAAGGTGAATAAGTTTAAAAAACCCTTAAAAAGATGGTTGGCGGCCATAATGGCAGCCACTTTTATCGTGCCTTCAGTTCCGGCGGAAGTGTCCGGAGTAACGGGGGATACGGTAATGGCAGCAGAGGATACGCAGATTGTATCCGATCCGGAAACAGTTTATATCAACTCTTACCGGGGAAATGCCAGAACATTAGATTTTAACAGTAACTGGAAATTTAGCTTAACTACAGATGAGGCATTTAGTGAAGCATATAATGATTCCGCATGGAAATCTGTAAATCTGCCTCATGATTATAGTATTGAGCAGGATTATATTACCACAGGAGAAGTGGAAAGTGGTCTTCGTCCCGGGGGAACCGGCTGGTACAGAAAAAGATTTACCGTGGATCCCAGCTGGGAAGGGAAACAGGTAACCTTAGAATTCGATGGTGTTTACATGGATTCTACTGTATATCTGAACGGCGAGAAATTAGGAAATCATCCTTATGGTTATACTCCGTTTGGATTTGCCTTGAACAATTTAAATTATGATGGTGAAAACGTAATTGCCGTAAAGGTTGATCATCAGATTCCTTCCAGCCGTTGGTATTCAGGAAGTGGTATCTATCGAGATGTTACCTTGGTTGTAACAGATCAGTTACATATCGATAGATATGGAGTAACAGTTACCACACCTGATTTAGAGGAGAATCTTGAAAATCCTAAGGTTAGTATTGTAACAAAAGTCAGAAATGATGGAACATCACCTTCAGCAGAGGGGTTGAAGGTTGTCCATTCTATTTTTGAAAAGGATCAAGAGGAAGTAAAAGAAACGAAGGAAACTGCCTTAGCAAGTGCAATTACAAATGGTACTGCACAGGAGGTTACGACAGAGATTATCATGAGTGAGACACCAAAGCTTTGGTCTTCCTGGGACACAGGTACCCCTTCTTTATATACTCTTCGTACAGAAATAAAAAATAGTAATGGAGATGTGTTAGACTCTTATGACACAGATTTCGGTTTCCGTTACTTTGAATTTGATAGAGAAAAAGGATTTTCCATTAACGGAGAATATATTAAATTAAAAGGTGTTTGTATGCACCATGACCAGGGGGCTTTGGGAGCAGAAGCTTGGGAAGATGCTATCAGCAGACAGGTGAAGTTATTAAAGGAAATGGGATGTAACTCTATTAGAGTTACCCATAACCCAGCCGCACAGGTACTACTGGAAATTTGTGACAGAGAAGGTATGCTTGTAATTGATGAGTTTTTCGATGGATGGGCAAGAAAAAAGAATTATAATACCTATGACTATGCTCGTTTCTTCCAGATGGCAATTGAAGAAAATAATAACATTCTGGGAAAATCTGAAACAGGTAGTATGACCTGGGCAGAATACGATTTAAAAATGGCTATTGAAAGAGGAAAAAACTCTCCTTCTATCATTATGTGGTCCTTAGGTAATGAGATTTTGGAAGGTGTTTATGATTCCTATGATGGACAGAGAGATTATATCGATGTTTCCAAGCAGATGATTCAGTGGATTAAATCTACAGATAAAGATGGTTATCGAAAGATTACTTTTGGAGATAATAAACTTAAGCAGGATAACCAAACCGCTATAGGAGTAGCGAATGCTATCCATGAAGCCGGTGGTATTGTAGGATTTAACTATGCTGACTGGGGTACCATGAGAAATAAAACCATTACCTATAGCAATAATGCATGGATTGTTTACGGTTCTGAAACATCTTCCCCTCAGAACAGCCGAGGAGTTTATGAAGTATTGGGTACTGATGGCGGAGGACAAAGTGGGCAGTCTCATTTGAAAAACTTTGCCTTAACTTCTTATGATAACCAACGTGCAGGTTGGGGAGCTACTGCAAGTAAGGCATGGTGGGAAACTGTGCGTTATGATGCCAATTTGGGAGAATATATCTGGACAGGCTTTGACTATTTAGGAGAGCCTACTCCTTGGAATAATGATAGATCTGGCAATTTTTCATTTTCTTCCTGGCCCAAATCTGCTTATTTTGGAGCCATTGATACGGCAGGTTTCCCTAAGGATAACTTTTATCTGTATCGCAGTCTTTGGTTAGAATCTGAGGAAGATTATACAGTACATGTACTTCCGACCTGGGATGAAGATGACGTAAAAATCAATAGTAACGGTGTAAAGGTAGATGTTTATAGTGATGCACCTAAGGTAGAGCTTTGGCTTACTAAAACAGACGGAAGCAGAGTAAAGGTGGGAGATGCCCAGCGTATGGTAGAAGTAAAATCTTCTATTGGTTGGAATACGGATGCAAACGGTTCGCTGGATACACTGGATGGACAATATACATACCGTAAAGTAGAAAATAAGAGTGGCCATACCTCTCTTTATTACACTTGGTATGTTCCTTATGAAGCAGGAACCTTAGAGGCAGTAGCTTATGATAAAAATGATCAGGTAATTGAACAGAGTAAAATCGTGGGAAGAAATAAAGTAAGCACTACCTCCGGAGCCAATAAACTGGCTCTTACAGTAGATGAAAGAACTTTACTTTCTGAAGAAAACCCTACAATTCATGCAGATGGTAAGAGTCTGGCATACGTAGAAATTGATATCTTAGACAGAGATGGTAAACCGGTTAACAGTGCTGAGAACGAAATTACAGTAACAGTAACCGGAAATGGAAAATTAGTAGGACTTGATAACGGTTTCCAAGGGGATTATACCTCTTATCAGGCACCAAAAAGAGATGCTCATAGAGGAAAGTTACTAGCAATTGTACAGGCAGATGATAAGGCGGGAAGCTTTACGGTAACAGCATCTGCTGAC
>JAFYWD010000270.1 GCA_017558205.1 Lachnospiraceae bacterium
AAAAAGGCAGACGGAGAAATGCCTTTATTAATAAGATGTGGTATTGGAGCGACCAGAAGGATACCCCTCTTTTTTCCCATGAACCAACAATCAATGATTTAAAGCAAAGATTGGTTTCTAACTGCTATATGGTAGCCGGGGTGGCAGGTCTGGTACATATTAATCCGGAGCTTTTAAAGCAGTGTATTAAAGATAATGGTGACGGAACGGTTACCGTACGTTTATATAAAGTAAAGAAAAAAGAAAATACGACAGTAAATACCAATACGGATGATGGCTTGGATGGCTTTGAGGAATTGGAGGAGCTGGAAAAGAAGGAAGCTGAGAATCCTTTGGATGGCTTCGAGGAGGTTGAAGAATTAGAAACAAAAAGCTCTGAAAAGTCAAAAACAGATGATTGGATGGATGACTTTATGGAATTAGAGATGGAGGATATGAAGGAATCTACGATCAAGCATAAGGAACCAATAGAATATGAGCCTGTCTATATTAAGGTCAGCAAAGAAATTCCCAGAATTGCAGGTTCAGATGCCTTATCGGCAGGAGCGCTTTGGATGCAGATGATTGAAAAGGCTGCAGCATTTTTAGGTAAAACTGAAAATAAACAGGAAATCAAAGGCTATCAGTCCTTATGGTACGGCGAAGGAGGAGCATTTTTAGGAAAGCTTTTAGGTGTTGCTCCGGAAGAGGTGGCTAAGGATAATACTCTTTTTGAAAAGATTTGTAAATGCCGTGAGGAGGGCTTTGTCTATAATACCGGTACCAAAAAAACTGTTGGCCATAAGGATGGATTAAATAAGGGACACGCCTATACGATTATGGGCGGAAAAGAGGTTAACGGAAACAAGTATGTTTTGTTGAGAAATCCATACAGTACCCATTCCCTTACATATAAAGAGGACGGAAGTATCAGCAGAACCGGTGTCCCTCTTACCTTAAACTCAGATGAAACCTACGGACAGTTTTATATTAAATACGAGGACTTTTTGCAGAAGTTTTCTCTGATAACAAGAACTGATCTGAAAAAACAGGGAGAAAACGGATAAATCAAGGATTTAAATAAAAAAATTTAAAATATACTACAAAAACAGAAAAAAATATAGTAAAATAGGCTATGTATGTAAAAATATACATAGCCTATTTTATTTTATAGGGCTGTGAAAAGGGTTTATTAAGGGATAAAGGTGGCTACAATGATGGTAGCCGAAGGGGTTTAAAAGCTTTCAATGTAAGGGGTTAAGAGAAAGAGTTTGTGAGGAGAGATTATGAGAAAGACGAAAATTATTTGTACTATCGGACCTGTATCCCAAAGTCCTGAGATGATCCGGGAGATGATTCTTGGCGGAATGAATGTATGCCGCTGTAACTTTTCCCATGGATCCTATGAAGAACAAAGAAACAAAATGATGAATGTAGTAAGAATCAGTGAAGAAATGGGAATTCCTGTGGCAACACTGATAGATACCAAGGGACCTGAGATTCGTCTCAGAACCTTTGAAAATGAAAAAATCTTCTTAGAGGAAGGCCAGACCTTTACCATTACCACTAAGGATGTTCAGGGTAATCAGGAGAGAGTATCCGTTACCTATGAAAATATCGTGAATGATGTGCAGGTAGGTGGCTCTGTTTTAATTGATGATGGTTTAATTGAGCTTAAGGTAGAAGAAATTACAGAAACAGATTTAATCTGCCGTGTTGTAAACGGCGGCCCTGTTTCTGATAAGAAGGGTGTAAATCTTCCGGGAGCTAATTTGTCCATGCCTTTTATCAGTGAGCAGGACAGAAAAGATATTAACTATGGTATTGAGTGTGGATTTGATTTTATCGCAGCTTCCTTCGTACGTTGTAAAGAGGATGTACTGGAGGTAAGAAAATTACTGGATGCGAAAAAAAGCCCCATGAAGATTATTGCCAAAATTGAAAATATGCAGGGAATTAAAAATCTGGATGAGATTCTTGATGTGGCAGACGGAATTATGGTAGCCCGTGGAGACATGGGCGTGGAAGTACCTATGGAGGACGTACCTGTCATCCAGAAGAAATTAATTCGTAAGGCAAATGCCAAGGGAAAACAGGTAATTACTGCTACCCAGATGCTGGAGTCCATGACAAGAAATCCCAGACCTACCAGAGCAGAGACTACAGACGTGGCCAATGCTATTTATGACGGTACTACTGCTATTATGCTTTCCGGGGAAAGTGCTAACGGAAAATATCCGGTAGAGGCTGTAAAGACCATGTCCCGTATTGCAGAAAGAGCAGAAAAAGATATTAAATACTATGACCGTATGAAAAAAATCCGCTGTGCAGAGGAAACCCAGATTACAGGGGCTATTTCCCATGCTACCTGCTCCATTGCAGCAGAATTAGATGCAGCAGCAATTATTACAGTAACTATTTCCGGTTTTACGGCAGAAAAGGTAGCCCGCTTTAAGCCTACCTGCCCTATTATCTGCTGCAGTGTTAATCCCAGGGTATTACGCCAGGCAGCGCTTCTTTGGGGTGTAACGCCTGTGCTGATTGAAAAGAAAGGAACAACAGAGGATCTTTTCAAGGAAGCTTTATGGCAGGCGGAAAAAACAGGTATTGTGAAAAAAGGTGACAGGGTAATTCTAACAGCAGGAGTACCTCTTGGTGTTTCCGGAAATACCAATATGATCCGTGTAGTGGAATTATAAGATAAAAAAGGAGGCAGGGTAAATGGATATCCGGGTACAAAATATTGCACAGCCTGCTGTAGTGGAACAGACCACAGCGACAAAGCCAACAGACGGAAGCTTCAAATTTACCCTGGCCAGCCATATTGAGGAGTCTGAGCTGCAGACAAGACTCAATGGACTGATGGAAGAGATTACCATGCAGGGAGAACGTCTCAAGAAAAAAAGAGATATTCGTGATATGAAAAGATATCGTGGGCTGATTAAGGAATTTATGAATGAAATCATTAACCGGTCCCACGAATTTTCCAGAGAAAACTTCTTAGACAGAAGAGGGCGTCACCGTGTATACGGTATTGTACGACTGATTGACGAGAAGCTGGATGAACTGGCTCAGGAGCTGGTAAAGGACGAAAAGGATAATTTGGCGATCCT
>JAFYWD010000271.1 GCA_017558205.1 Lachnospiraceae bacterium
AGAATGGCATTGGCTCCCAGTACAGACTTATCCTTTGTTCCGTCTGCCTGAATCATAGCCTTATCAACACCGTAAATATCAGAAGCATCCATTCCTGCAATAGCATCTGCAATCACGGTATTAATATTATTAACCGCCTTTGTTACACCCTTTCCGCCATATCTGCTTTTATCCTGGTCACGAAGCTCCAATGCCTCAAACTCTCCTGTGGAGGCACCACTGGGCGCCGCTCCTCTTGCTACAGTACCGTCTGACAAAGTTACTTCTGCCTCTACTGTAGGATTTCCTCTGGAATCTAATATTTCTCTACCGATAACTTTTTCAATTTTCAAATTTTTCATAATCATTTTCCTTTCTTTTTCTTATATTATTACTCATGTAATGTGTTTAAATTCATTATTAAAAAATGTCGGAAAGAATCTTTCTTTCCGACACACCATCCACTTAGCTTTAATTATTCCGATACTTCCTGCAGCATTTTTTCAGGATCATCAGCTGCCTTTACTTTATCGTTACCCTTGATAATAATTCCCTCTTCATTTATGAGATAGGTAGTTCGAACCACACCCATGGAAACTTTACCGTAATTCATTTTTTCCTTCCATACATCATAGGCTTCGATTACCTTACGTTCCGGATCGGCCAGTAGGGTAAATGCCAAGCCGAATTTTTCCTCAAATCTTTTATGGGAAGCTATAGAATCCTTACTTACTCCCAAAATTACTACATTTTTATCTGTAAACAGAGGCTTCCTTTCAGAAAATCCGCAAGCCTGTTTGGTACAGCCCGGTGTATTATCCTTGGGATAAAAATAGAGAATTACTTTCTTCCCTCTGTAGTCACTTAATTTATGAATAACTCCGTTCTGATCAGGTAATTCAAAATCCGGAGCTTTTGTTCCTATTTCCAGCATACTTCTTCCTCCTTTATTTCAGTAGTTTTTCCTGCCATTCGCCTTCCTTAAAGCCTACCAAAACAGTATCATCACATACAACGATAGGACGTTTTACCAGCATACCGTTGGTTGCAAGCAGCTCCAGCTGTTCCTCCTCACTCATACCGGGTAACTTATCCTTCAACTGCATTTCTTTATATAAAAGACCGCTGGTATTAAAAAATTTCTTCAGCGGATATCCACTTTTTTCCTGCCACTGTCTTAATTCTTCATAAGAAGGACGATCCTCCACGATATGACGCCCATCGAACTTTACCTGATGATCTTCCAGCCATTTTTTTGCTTTTACACAGGTAGAACATTTAGGATACCATAATAATAACATAAGATTCCTCCTTTAAAAGTCTTTCTTAATAAGTTTCTTATTAAAAGTTTCTCTTTACAAGTTAGATATTACTAATTTTCTGTTTCCATTTCAGTAGCCATGGCAACAAATCTTCAAATTTCTAAAATAAAATGTATAAATTTAAAATTACAAAAGAGACTTCTTTTACATTATCTGCAAAAGAAGTCCCTTTATACATTACTTTAATCAGTACTTGGAATTATATTCTAAGGTCATTGCAAATACTCATACCCATACCGAACAGTTATAAATTTCTTAGAATAAATTTGTAAGAAAATCTACAACACCCTTCCAGTTTGATTCAAGATCACGCTGTACAATTTTGAAGGTTACTGTTTTTGTTCCACCAAAGTCACCAATACCCTGCAAGGTTACTTTCGCTGTTCCTTTCTTAACGTTATTGGTATAACCAACAATTCTGTAATCCTGATCTTTTACAAGCGTAGCGCTATTATTCTTAATTTTGATTGTGATATCCTCATTGGTTAAGGTTACATCATCTCCTGTATAATCCTTATCAGCAATCTTTACGGTTGCTTTGCTGATATCGTAATTTTTAGCGAGGATAGTGTATTCACCCTCTACTACTCCTGTAAAGTTATCTCCTGTTAAAGTTACTTCCACCTTGATTTTTGTTCCAACAGGTACTTTATCCTCAGGTTTAATTTCATAGTCAGCAGGGAAGGCTTCACTGTCAGAAGAAATTACTGTATATTTTGCATCTTTGAAGTAATCTTTGTTGGCTGTTAAGGCTTTGCCTGAAATATCCACTAC
>JAFYWD010000272.1 GCA_017558205.1 Lachnospiraceae bacterium
TTTATGGGAAAAGAGGAAAGCTTTTTCTACTATAACTTACATACAGATGCTTCTCTGTGGACCAACCAGGTTACCTTATATGAAATGAGGCAAAATCAATTAGAAAGCTATCATTTGACCTTGAACCGTCAAACCAAACCTATGGTAACCTTGATTCAGAAGAAGGAATATGAGCTTTTTCCAATGGTAGAAGATTATCCCAAAACGGAAGAAGAGAAAAAGCAATGGGATGAGCTCTTTTTAGATTATATTCAGGAGGATATGGAGGAAAAAATTGTTTCTACCGTATATCTGATCGGAGACGGATTTTTAGGAGAATGGTATCAAAAATCAGTTCGTTTTTTGTGCTCCAAAAGAAGAGTTTTTTTAGGAAACAACTTATACAGTAAGGGAGCCTGCTACGGATTTTTAGATAAAATGGATCCCAATGAACTAAGTGCATCTTATGTTTATTTGGGAACGGATAAATTAAAATGTAATGTGGGGATGGAGTTATTGCGCCAGGGAGCTCCTTCCTATCTTGCTATTTTAGATGGTGGAATCAGTTGGTATGATGCCAAAAAAGAGTGGGATATGATTTTAGAAGGGGACAACCGTTTGGTGTTTAAGATTGTACCCTTGGACGGGAAGAGTGTGGCAAGAACGGAAATTGTATTGCATGGATTACAAATGCAAAAGATTCCTTATTGCCGAATTCATGCGGAAGCCTTTATGGAAACACCCCATCAAATGAAATTAAAAATGTGGGATAAAGGATTCGGAGAATTTTATCCTTCCACAGGTCAATATTGGGAAGAAATGATAGAATTATAGGAGGAAGGTATGAGCATTAAGTTATGTATCGGTCAATATGCAAAAAATGGATATGAGCCGGAACACATGGGAATTAAAGTGTATTGCTTAGAAGAATTATGTTTTTTTATCAAAGAAAATGCCTTCCTTTTGGATGATGGATTTATGGAGGATGCACTGGGAGCCTGGGTGGCAGAAGAGTGTGGTTTGCAGGATTTGGGCGAAGAATTAAGAAAATCCTCCAGAAAAAATGTGAGCTTAAAGAGTTATATTGCCATGATTTTAGAATTTGCCTGTTTTTTTTCTAAAGAAGTAAATCAGGAAATTTTAGATATTATTGTGGAAAACAGCAGTCATTCTATTTATGAAAAAAAGAAGGCCAGAGCAGATGCCTTGGTGAAAAAAGGTCATTACGGATTGGCAGGTAAAGAATATGGAAGATTACTGAAGATGTTACCGGAAGAGCAGACAATTTTGCGAGGGGAAATCTATCACGGCTGCGGTGTTTGTTTGGCTAAAATGTTTTATTTTACTTTGGCAGGAGAATATTTTTTAAAAGCTCATACTTTAACCGGAAAAATTGCCAGCTATCAGCAGTATTTGTGGACAAAGCGTTTATCCGTAACGGAAAAAGAGTATGTGGAATTTTTAAAAGAGCATGAAGAGGCATATGAAGATTCGGTGGAAATGGAAGAAGTTTTGGAAGAATTGAATGCCCAGTGGAAGAATAGTAAAAACGGAATGTTACTAGAGACAATCCAAAAAGAAAAGGAAGCAAGACGGTTGGCGGAATATCAGGATAAATTAACCAGAAGAGTTGACTATTTAAAGGATGCTTACCGACAAATGCTAAGTTAAAAAGCTGTGAAAAGACAGTATGATACAGGCAAGGAGATAAGAGAGAATGAAGTGGTGGGATAAGTTAATAGAACACTTCAATAGAGGATATGAAGAAGAAGATCTGGAGATGGAATGGGAAAGCTCGTCTGTTGAAAATTGGGATTGGGATACCTTAATGAAGGAACGAGATCTTCTGAAAATAAAAGATGGGTTCGAACGCCAAAAATATGTCAGAAGTTTGGTGGAACAGATGCGAAGCGCTTCTGATGAATTGGATCGTGTTTCGGAAGAATACAATATGGTAACAGCCTATTTGAAGGATATTGAAGAAATCGAAGCTCTACCAAACCATGAGGCAGAGTGTGTTAGGGATAGTGCAAAAAAAATTCAGTTATACGAAACTGCCACAAAAGAATACCGGGAAAAGAAGGGACGATTGACAGAAGCTCAGTTTCTTCATATGGAAAAATATGAAAGTATCATGCCAAAGCCATATCAGGATATTAAAGCGGCAGAGGATTATCGGGAATTGATCAAAGGAGACATTTCCAAA
>JAFYWD010000273.1 GCA_017558205.1 Lachnospiraceae bacterium
TAATAGAAAAGCTTACGGTTTTTACTCCACCGTAGTTTTCTCCCATACCTTGAATCTGAACCTTGGCGGTTCCTTTCTTGGTGTTATTGATATAGCTGTCCTCTATGATGATGTAATCTACTCCGTATTTCAACTCTGTTCCATTGATTTTTACGGTGAGATCTTCCTTATCCAGAGTAATAGCCTCTGAAGTATAGTACTGGGGAACAACCTTTACGGTAGCCTTTGCCACACTTGCTTTCGTAATACGGTAACTTCCTGTGATACTACTTCCTGCATAGTTATTCTTTCCTTCTGCCTTAACCCATAAAGTAGTTCCGGCAGGATAGGTTTCTGCCTGAGCAGGTTCAGTGCAGGCTTCGTCTGTATAGTAAGTAAAGGCTTTTTCATAATCTGTTCCTGCTGTCAGCTTCTTACCGTCTAAATCTGTAAGAGTGATGGTAGTCTTCCAGCCGTCTTTCTTAGTGCTGTATACCCTATCCTGGGCAAGAATGGTTACCTTGCTGATATCCTGAGGAAGAATAGTAAATTCTTCACTAAGAGAGCCCTTGAAGTTTTTCTTAAAGGTCACCTTTACCTGGGGCTTCTTGGCGGTAGAAGACTGAGTAACAGCCTTATTATTGGAATAGGAAAGTGTATAATCTACTCCCTCTTTTAATAACACATCCCCGAAGGTTACCTGAGGCTGGGGCTTTGCTCCGCCTTTTGCATAAGCAATCTCAATTCCTGTTTCTACAGATAATTTCTTCTGACTGTCAGCACTAGCATCAAAAGGTAAGATTTTAAAGGTTTTCTTCATAGTTCCGTTAAATCTGCCTTTTCCTTTAATGATGATGGTAGCTATTCCCGCATCACGGTTATTTTCATAGCTTACTTCATAATCTTTTCCTTTGACCAAAGTTTCCGAAGCAGCAGATTTATCCGTTTTCCAGGTAAGCTTTAATTCCGGTCTCTTCTCTTTTCCGTTATAAATCATGCTCTGTGGAAGACTGTCTGAAAAAATTTCTGCTTTTGAAATGGTAGTTCCCACAATATTAAAGGTTACAGCTTTACTTCCCGCATAAACATTATCAATACCTTTAATAATAATGGTTGCCTTACCGATTTCCTTGTTATTTACATACTCAAGCTCATAATTCTGTCCTCGGGTAAGAACAGTATTTCCATCAGTCACCTTCAAATCTTCAATAAAAATTTCAGTACCGGTATAAGTCTGATTAGAAATTTTACTTACCTTCATGTTCTTCATCAGTTTACTGCCAATCATAAGGTCAATTTCTGCAATTCCCTGATAATTACCCTTTCCTTCAATCTTTATCTTATAGGTTCCGGGTGCCTGATAAGCTCCTGCCGCTGTATCAGGGTAGGTAACTGTAAAATCTTTATCATTTTTATTTGTCAGCTTCTTCTTACCGTAGCTGATCACAGGTACCGGCTTTTGCACCGTATTCTTGCTTATAATCGATATTTCAGCAATTGTTATTGCTTGCACGGTTGTAACCTGGTCATTATTTCCGATATCCTTTGGAACGATGGTAAAGACTGCAATCTCTTTTCCCTTGTAATTTCCTTTTCCCGTAACAACTACCTGAGGAGTCTTTCCGATGTCACTTCCGTCATACACATTGGTGTTATTTTTGTAGGATAAGGTATAGTCCTTCTTTTCTGTCAGAAGAGTTGTTCCTTCATATACCTGAACCTTAGGCTTGATGTCAGAACCGGTATAGACATAATTGTTATTCTCATCTCCATAGCCATCCAGGAAACGAACCCAAAGGTCATTGACAGCTTCTTCTGATATATTAGAGCCTGAAATCTGTAAATCTTTAATTGCAGTAGCTCCCTCATCGGTGTAAGCAATCAGCCTTACTTCAATTTGTGAAGTACCCTTCTTCACCTTCACATATTTCGTGAAGTAATCCTCTGTATTCTCCATGGTAACATAGGGGTTGCCAATGGTTTTATCTTCCGTATGCTCGATGATCCGAGCCTCCATTTTAGTAATGGTCTCCGTTTTTTTCCATGCACGGATACGAAGACCTGATTTTGCATCCATGGTAAGAGAAGCTTCAAATTCCGGCTCTTCATATTCTCCCGGGTGATTTTCAATCATATATTGCTTTGCTTCTCCCACAAATCGCCAATTCATTTCTTCCTTGGCATAAATACTCTTCACAGCCTGTGCCTGTTCGATAGATTCTACTTTGAAAGGAGATTTTACGGATCCGATTCCCTCTGTGAAGGCAGAAGTAAATTTACCTCCTGTAATTTCACTTAAGGTTAATTTCTTGTATACAATATCATAAGAGTTATCATTTTCTTCCCAAAGGAAACCAAAGGTACCGTCTGACTGCCATGTCATGGCTGAATAAGCTGCATGGGTAGGCTGTAACTGGAAGGTATTTTCAAGACTCCAGCCCTCTGCAAACTGCTGAGGAGTGGTAGTACCTGCATCCAGCCATTTGTAAGCAATTCTTACATCTTTTCTTGCATTGTTTTTATAGGTGGGAAGTGTCTGAATTGCTACATAACCATACTCTCCCTGCTGATTTTTAGCATAGGTAATATATAAATCACCATTAGTTCCTCTGGTACTTCCTATATTAAATTCAGCCTGGGTTCCCCAGCTTCCCGTTCTGTAGGTTGCATCACCTTCTGCATAGGTAAAGATATTTACATATCTTCCGGAGCCTTTTCTACTGGTGATAACCACATTACCATTGGGCAACTCTTCCACCTTTGCTTCATCAGCCCCGTCAATGGCACAGCCGGGTAAGGCTGCCCAGGTTTTTCCAAAGTCATCAGAATAAAATACCCAGTTTTTATTATTGCTTCCAATTCTTGTAAGAGGGGCTACATAAAGACGATAAAACTCTCCTACCTTAATATATCTGGACTGGGTAATTCTTCCGGAGGTAATGAACATAGAGGTCCACTCAACTCCCGGCTCCAAATCATAAGCATCTGTTACACCTTCCGGTACACTTTCCAATAACAGACTTCCTCCCACACCTACAGGTGCCCCAAAGGTATGTCCGCCATCAGTAGAAAGCATACTGATAATACCGGCCTTATCATTCATGAAGCCAAGGCCTCCACCAACTGCCAGTACCAGGACCTTATCGCTTTCTCTGTCTCCTACTACAGAAGGATCTCCGTATGCATTGGCTCGCTGACTGGCTGTTCCTTCCGTAGTCAGCTCCTTAGTATGATTTCTTTCTTCTCCCCAGGTTACTCCCTGGTCATTAGAAAGCCTGGAAACCAGGTCAATTCGATGGCCATAGCCAAAGCCTCCCCAGTTGGTTCCGTTCCAGCCTCCCCAATATCCGATATCACAGGCGTAATAATAACGATAGTCTGCTACGGAAATTAATTCTCCCGCATTATTTGTTCCAATGGCAGGAATTCTGTAGTGGTAATTTAAGGGTGAGGATCTCCATAACAGCTCTCTTTCCTGAACTCCTACGGGAATAGGCTCATCCTTCCCCATAACCTCTTCTACTACCCACAGACCATTTTTATTGGCAAAGCTAACCTCATCAGTCCATTGAACAGCATCTCCTCCGGCATCTGCTGTCATATAGGTTCCTTCTGTAAGATCGCCATAAGTTTCATCAGTATAGGCCAGTGACTGGATAGCTACATACTTCTTATTTCCTTCTTCTCCTAATACCACGAACTTCATGGGCGAACCTTTATGGTTGGCATTTTTGTCTGAGATTACATTTCTTCCTTCGATTTCTCTGGCATTTTCTGCCAACACTCCCAAAGCATTATCGCTATGGGCTGTTCTCATGTAGTAGCTTCCTTCATATTCACTTTCTTCCATGCTCCATAAGTAAGCACTGGAAAAATTATCGTCATATCGGAAGCTTCCGTTTACTTTAATATTGCCCTCTGCATCTCCTCCGGCATCATACATAGTCTTGCTGGTAGTACTTACTCCGTCCAAAGGATTTCCCTGAGCATCAAAGGCATCATAAATTAAATAAAACTTATCTTCACTTAAGGTTAATAATTCCCTGCTGTCCTTTTCCGGTACAATAGGTCCTGACTCCCCTGTTTTTACTCCTGTAAGACGAAGCTCTGCCAGGGAGGCAAATAATGTTCCCGTAGCAGGTAATGAATTTTTTGCAACCAGTCTTACATATCTGGCATCTGTAGGTTTAAATTTAACTTCCTTCGCATCGATGGTCTGCTCCCAGCTTCCTTCACGAACCTTTGTCCATACTTTTTTATCGGTACTTACAAGAATCTCATACTCCGTAATCATTCCATTAATTCCGGATTGTCTTGGAACGATTTTCAAACCATCTACTTTATAATCAGATTTCAATTTTACCTGAATCCAGTGTTTATCTCTGGTAGATCCTGAATATTTTGTATGCCATAAGGTATCATTTTTACCATCAATGGCATATTTGGGGTCTCCTTCTTTGGAATTATTGGGCTCCATACTTCCGGCAGCCATAATCATTTCAGAGGTAGGAATTTCTGTACTTCCTTCCAGGGTTTCCTCTGTTTCTTCTTCCTGTCCTTCCATTCCTTCTGCTGCTTCCACGAAGCTCCAGTTAACCTGTTCGTTCTTATAAACAGAATTTACAGCATTGGCCTGTTCTACCGTAGAAACCTCATAAGGATTCTTTTTAGAACCGATTCCTTTTGTAAAGGCTGCCGTATATTTTCCTCCTGTAATAGTAGAAAGATCAAGGCCGGCATATACAATATCCCACTGGTTATTATTTTCTTCCCAAACTGCCGCAATTTTTCCGTCATTCTGTATACTTAATA
>JAFYWD010000274.1 GCA_017558205.1 Lachnospiraceae bacterium
ATATAGAAATGGTAAAAGCTATTATGGATAAATTCCGAACAGATCAGGACTAAAGGCAGCAGCTCCATGAAGAAAGTACCGGCAGCAGTCTTATACTTTAAATCACATTGCTATACTGCATTTCAGACACCAAAAGCCCCTTAAACCTATTAGGGTATATTAAACTATAGGCTAAGGGGTTAAAAATGAAATTTAGGGTCTAAGTTGCTATCAGAGAAGCACATTGAAAACATAATATGCTTAATTGGGTAGTCGGGGGACGTGCTCCATCCGCTTCGAGCCTGTTCGGAGAGGGGTGGTACTATGTATGTGACATGGAGTGATTTAATTGCTTTTGTTGCTATGATAACCGGTATTGTTGCTGTAGTTGTTGAAATACATAAAAAATAAGCCGTCCTACCCTGACAAAGTAAACGGCTTATTTTTTAAGTAACTTATTTCGCCGGGGCGGGTGAGATGCAGTCACCTTCCCGACTATCCTGTTAAGTATATTATATAAAATTGGTGCAAAAAATACAACAAAAATATAATACATGCAATAAAAATACATTTTATGTAATGAGAAATAAAAAATAGCATATTGAAAAATACTCCAATCATTTCCCAGATCACCGCCACGATAAGGAATGAAAGGAGAATATATATGCCGGCTTATTATGATGAAAAAAACAAATCATGGTACTGTAAATTCTATTATACGGATTACACCGGAACCAAGAAACAAAAGCTGAAACGTGGATTTAAACTTCAGCGTGATGCCAAGGAATGGGAACGAAACTTTCTGGAAACTCAACAAGCAGACCTTACAATGACCTTTGAGAACTTCGTAAAGCTCTACAATGAGGACATGAAACACCGGATCCGGGAGCATACCTACAACCAGAAGCAATATGTAATCAATAAAAAACTGTTGCCATACTTCGGAAAATTGCCATTATGTGAGATTACACCTGCAGTTATCCGGAAATGGCAGAATGAATTGATAGCATACCGGGATGAAGATGATAAACCATATTCCGAAACCTATTTAAGGACCATTAACAACCAAATATCCGCAATTATGAATTATGCTGTCAGATACTATGGACTGCGTGAAAACCCATGCAGAAAAGCCGGGAGTATTGGAAAAGGTCACGCGGAAGAAATGCAGTTCTGGACAACAGAAGAATTTAAAAAGTTCCTGGAAAAGATTTCTAACAAGCCGCAATCCCGTGCCGGGTTCCTGGTCCTTTACTATACCGGTATTAGAATCGGGGAACTGCTTGCCTTGGAATATGCAGACATTGATTTTAAGGCTAAAAAACTAGTGATAAACAAGTCATACCAACGAATAGATACCAAGGACGTTATCACCGCCCCAAAAACCCCTAAAAGCGTTAGAGAGGTATCTTTGCCGGACTTCCTACTGGAAGAACTGGAAACTTACACGAAAAAGCTTTATGGACTGCGAAAGCATGACCGCATCTTTCCATACACCAAGCATTTCTTTGAAAAGGAAATGAAACGAGGTACCAAGGACGGAGAAGTCAAAAAAATAAGGCTGCATGATTTAAGACATTCTCATGCAAGCCTTTTGATTGAATTAGGTTTCACTCCTCTGGCCATAGCTGACAGACTGGGCCATGAGAAAGTAGAAACCACATTAAACACATATTCACATCTGTTCCCTCATAAACGTGACGAGGTAGCAGAAAAATTACAAAAATGTTTTTAGTATCAAATTAGTATCATAGACAAAAATAAAAAGCCGATTTCCCCAGTATTTACAAGGGTTTTCGGCTTTTATACATCTTATTCGAACTCTATCGTAGCCACCGGCTTTGGTGTGATTTCATAACACACTCTGCTTACGCTGGGCACTTCTGCAGTGATTCTTGCACAAATATTTTCTAAGATATCATAGTCGATTCTTTCGATGGAAGCAGTCATGGCATCGATGGTATTTACTGCTCTGATTACAACCATATAACCCATGCTTCTTTCGTGGTTTCTTACACCTACAGCTTTAAAATCAGGCACTACGGTGAAGTACTGCCATACCTTCTTATCTAAGCCTGTCTTTGCAAATTCTTCACGAAGAATTGCATCGGATTCACGAAGTGCTTCTAATCTGTCACGGGTAATGGCTCCCAGACATCTTACTCCAAGTCCGGGACCCGGGAAGGGCTGACGGTAAACCATTTCAGCAGGAAGACCAAGCTCTACACCACAGGCACGAACCTCGTCCTTAAATAACTGTGCTAAAGGCTCTACCAAAGCAAACTGTAAATCCTCAGGAAGTCCTCCTACATTATGGTGAGATTTTACACATTTTGCAGTCTTTGTACCACTTTCAATGATATCAGGATAAATGGTACCCTGTCCTAAGAATTCAATTCCTTCTAATTTTCTTGCTTCTTCTTCAAATACACGGATAAATTCACTACCGATAATTTTTCTTTTTTCTTCCGGCTCTGCTACACCTTCCAATTTTCCTAAAAATCTGTCAGTAGCATCTATATATACAAGATTAGCATCTAACTGATTTCCGAAAACTTCAATTACGTTTTCAGATTCATTTTTTCTCATCAGACCATGATTTACATGAACACATGTCAGCTGCTTACCGATTGCTTTAATTAAGAGGGCTGCAACAACAGAGGAGTCCACACCGCCGGATAAGGCAAGAAGAACCTTCTTATCACCTACCTGCTTACGAACCAGTTCAATCTGATCTTCTACGAAGTTCTTCATATTCCAGTTTGCTTCCGCCTTACAGTCATTAAATAAAAAGGCTTTCATTTCCTCATCGGAAGGCAATGTATTGTATTTAACTTCACATTTGCTTTCCGGATAGTCAATGGAAATCACGGGAATATCCAGTGAATACAGCTCATCTAAAACAACAACAGAAGCACCATCTACCATACGGTTCTCACCACCGTTTAAGATGATTCCCTTCACGTTATCCAACTGATTTAACTCAGCTACGGTAATATCATGAGGATGAATTTCACTATAAACACCCAGACTACGGATCTGGCGGGCTACCACTGTATTTTCGGTACTTCCCAAGTCAAGAATAACAATCATGTCCTGTTTCATTACTTATCTCCTTATTTTTAAGTTTGAACCAATAAAAGCTATTGATTGAGAATTAAAAATTACTTTTTTAGTTTATTACAAATGAGTTCAGATGAAAAGTATTTTTTCATTGCACTTTTATTTTTTTTCGATTATTCTATTAGTAAAATATTTAGATAATTTTTATCATTACACTATAATAACCTGTCGATTTTTGAAACATATTACAAATAGGCAAATCAATTATATTATATGATGAAAATCTTACAATTATTCAAATTTAACTTAAATTTAAGCAATTTAAAAGGAGAGGATAACCATGGGAAGAACAGCAGAAGACATTATGCAAATGATTCAGGATAATGATATCCAAATGATTGATTTTAAAATCGTTGATATTAACGGACAGTATCGTCATGTAACCATTCCTGCCTCACAGTTTTCAGAGGATACTTTAAAAGACGGAATTGGTTTTGATGCTTCTAATTACGGATATGCAGTAGTTGAAAAAAGTGATATGGTATTTATTCCTGATTTAGACACGGCTTTGGTAGATTCTTTCTGTCGTATTCCTACCTTATCCATTACGGGAAATGCCATGATTATCGACTATCCTGCCAATCGTCCTCTGGATCAATATCCCAGAAATATTGTTCAGGCTGCCGAGCAGTACATGAAGGATACCGGTATTGCCGATACCATGTTAATTTTACCTGAATTTGAATTTCATTTATTTGACCGTGTAGGCTGGAATGTGGAGCCCAATGATATCGGTGTTTCCCTGGATGTAGAGCAGGCTTACTGGAACAGCGATGCCCAGGGCCAGGGCTGTGTTGTAGCTCATCAGAAGGCTTACCATGTGGCAAAACCCTTTGACAGCTCCTACGAATGCCGTTCCGAAATGTGTCTGGAAATGGAAAAAGCAGGAATCCCCATTAAATACCATCATCCTGAAGTAGGTGCTGCCGGTCAGTTTGAAATCGAACCTATGCTGGGCCAGATGTCCAAAATGGCAGATGCTACCATGATGATTAAGTATATTATCCACAATACTGCCTTAAAATACGGAAAAGTAGCCACATTTATGCCCAAGCCTGTGTA
>JAFYWD010000275.1 GCA_017558205.1 Lachnospiraceae bacterium
CCGTTCTCACTTACGTTTCGGAAAATCACCTATCCGTTCCACTTACTATATTAACAACGCAGACTTTATCTCCTGCTCCCTGGATTCCTACGTTAACAAATACGATATGGTTTCCAGCCTGAAAAAGGGAGGTACCTTCCTCTTAAATACTACCTATAAGGCTAATGAGCTGGAAGAAAAATTACCCAAGGAATTTTTAGCTGCTTTAGCTAATAAGGAAGCTAAATTCTATATTATCGATGCTACTGAGATTGCTCAGAAGATCGGAATGGGACGCAGAACCAATACCATTCTTCAGTCCGCCTTCTTTGCATTAAATCCTCAGATTATGGATTATTCCCAGGCGGTAGATTATATGAAAACAGCTGCTAAGAAATCCTACAGCAAAAAAGGTGATGATGTAGTTCAGTTAAACTATAAGGCTATTGATTCCGGTAAAGAAGGCTTAGTGGAAATTCCTGTGAAGCCTGAGTGGGCAAGTGATGACACAATCGTTAAGGTTGCTGCTACCGGTGATGAATACTTTGATAAGCACGTTACTCCTATTAACCTGTTGAAGGGTAACGAAATGCCTGTAAGTGCCTTTACAAAATATGACCTGTTAGATGGTTCCTTAAGAAATAACGTATCTTACCTGGAAAAGAGAACAATTGCTACTCAGGTACCCAAGTGGAATCCTGAAAACTGTATCCAGTGTGGTTTCTGTTCCTTAGTATGTCCTCACGGAACTGTTCGTACCTTCCTGGTAAGTGATGAAGATATTGCTAATGCTCCTATGGAATTTGAAACAATCGATGCTTTAGGACCTAAGGTAGCCGGCTTAAAATACCGTGTTCAGGTTTCTCCTGACAACTGCGTAGGCTGTGGTCTTTGTGTTGTTGAATGTCCCGGTAAGAAGGGTGCAAAAGCATTAGAAATGGTAGATGTAAAAGGACAGCTGGAAGAAGCTCCTTTAGCAGATTATCTTTATAAAGATCTTCCTTACAAAACAGAGTACTTTGATGTTGATACTATCAAAGGTTCTCAGTTTGCAATGCCTTACTTCGAAGTTTCAGGCGCTTGTCCCGGCTGTGGTGAAACACCTTACTACAAGCTGGTAACCCAGTTATTCGGTAAAGATATGATGGTAGCCAATGCAACAGGCTGTTCCATGATTTACTCCTCCAGTACACCTTCCAGTCCTTTCGTTACCGATAAGAACGGAAGCGGTGTAGCTTGGGCAAACTCCCTGTTTGAGGACAACGCTGAATACGGTTATGGTATGGCTCTTGCCCAGAACTTCAAAGAAGCACGTATTCTGACTATCATGGAAGAAAATAAGGACAAGGTAGAACCTGCCTTAAAAGAAGCCTTCGAAAGCTATTTAGCTATTGATAACGACAGAGAAGAACAGCGCAAGCTGGCTCCTGTAATCGTTGAGGGTGTAGAAAACAGCAGCTGTGAAGCTGTAAAAGAATTATTAGATTACAAGCGTGATTTGGTAGGAAAATCTATCTGGATTATCGGCGGTGACGGATGGGCTTACGATATCGGATACGGCGGATTAGACCATGTACTCGCCAACAACCTGAATGTTAATGTTCTCGTTCTGGATACAGAGGTTTACTCCAATACCGGTGGACAGTCCTCTAAGGCTTCCCAGGCAGCTTCCATCGCTAAATTCGCTGCCGGCGGAAAGAACGAAGCTAAGAAGGATCTTGGTATGATTGCTATGGCTTACGGTCATGTATATGTTGCTCAGGTTTCCATGGGTGCCAATAAGTTACAGACCTTAAAGGCCTTCAGAGAAGCTGAAAGCTATGATGGACCTTCTATCATTATTGCTTACTCTCCTTGTGTGGAACACGGAATTGCAGGCGGACTTTGCAACCACCAGAAGAGTCAGGCAAAAGCTGTGGAATGCGGATACCTTACCTTATATCGTTTCGATCCCAGAAAAGAACAGCCTCTTACCATTGACAGCAAGGAACCTAACTTCGACTTATTTAAGGACTTCTTAATGACCGAAACAAGATTCTCCCAGCTGCCTAAGATTAAAGGTGAAGAAGAAGCTGAAAGAATGTTTAATGTAACTATGAAGGATGCTAAGAACCGCTACAACCGCTTGAAAAAAATGCTTGATTAATTAGCTGTCAGGGCATCAGCCATTGGATAAAAAAAGAGCTATTCCGAAAGGAATAGCTCTTTTTTAATACTTTCACTACATTCACAGTCATTCTTATGCTTGTACTGCCCAGTTATCTTTTAATCTTCTCTTATTCAATTCCCGGTATAATCACATGATCCAGTACCACTCTGGCAAAGGTATAGCTTCCCTTAGCATAAACGCTTCCATCCACACCCTTAATGATAACATCGGTATATACAATTCTTTTTCCGCTTTTTAAAACAGTCGCCTCTGCATATAATATATTATTATTTAAGGCAGGATTTAAAAACTGCATATTGCCGTTAATGGTTGTTACGGTACTGTCCTCTCCTAAAATAATAGAAGCCATACCTGCAGTCGTGTCTGCAATGGTAAATAGAAAGCCACCGTGGATACTTCCCAGGGGATTTAAATAGCAAGGCTTAATTACAAATTCCGACAAGCAATAGCCCGGCTTATATTTTAAAACTGTCATATCCAGAAAGTCACTAAAGCTTCCCTCTACATGCTTTTGCATCAGTTCTGCCAGTTCCTCCAAAGACTTTCCTTCATACATTTGATCCTGTGTATTATCTTCTATATTTTCCTTGTTAAAATCTTGTTTCATTATATTCTAAACCTACTTACCGCTTCTTACAATAAATCTTCCCATTAAATCCTTCAGAACAGCTGCCTGGCTGGCCATTTCTTCGCTGGCCGCAGCAGATTCTTCACTGGTAGCTGAATTAGTCTGTACTACATCATTAATATGTTCTACACCTAAGTTAATCTCATTAAAGGCTGATTCCTGCTCTCCTAAGGCTACTGCAATTCTATTAACTTCACCAACGATTACAGAAGATTTTTCTGCTACTTCTTCCAACTGTCTTGCTGCTGACTGAGCCATGGTCATACCTTCACCTACAGCATCTACAGAAGACTGAATTAATACAGCAGAACTCTTAGCTGCTTCTGCTGACTGAGCTGCTAATAAGGATACCTGGTCTGCTACTACAGCAAAGCCTCTTCCGGCTTCTCCTGCTCTGGCTGCCTCGATGGAAGCATTTAATGCCAGTAAATTGGTCTGGGATGCAATATCATTAATCGTGGCAATAATTTTGCTGATTTCCTGAGAAGCATCATTGATAGTAGTCATGGAATGAACCATTTCCTTCATCTTTTCATTACTCTTTTCAATAGCATCTCCTACATCATCCACCTTACCGCTGATAACCTTAGCTGCTTCTGCATTGCTGGAAACCTGAGAAGAAACAGTATCTATGGTTGCAAGCAGCTCTTCTGTAATGCTAGCCTGATCTGAAGCACCCTGTGCTAAATCTCCTGCACTGGAGGCCACCTGCTCGGCACCGCTTTCTACCTGTGTAGCTACATCTCTGATTCCGATTACGGTATCTGCCATATTCTTCTCAAAAGAACGGAAGGCATTTAAAATTGCTCTAAAGTCACCTTTCCATTCAGAGCTGGGTTTTACACGGAAATCACCGTTACTGAACTGTGCCATATGGTTATCAATGTCATCTACATAGCTGGACAGAGTTACAATGGCTTCCTTCAAATGCTTCGCCAGCTGTCCCATCTCATCGTCAGCATCATAGGTAAGATTCACATGAAGGCTACCCTCGGTTAATTCCTTGGTAGCTTCCTCAATTTCTCCTAAAGGAACAGTAATGGAACCTACGATAAGTTTTGCAAGTAACAGAGAACATACAATAGCTGCCACCACAAAGGCTACAATTACAATAATAGCAACTAAAAAGATCATATTGCTGGAAACAATTGCTTCATCAATGGCACCTTCTGTTTCATCTGTCAGCTTTTTCGCTTCCTCAATCAAATTATCCAAGGCCGGAGCACACTGCTCTAATACCAGCTTTTTCGCACTGTCTGTTTGCCCATTGGCTTCTAGGTCAATAATCTCATAACCTACTGTTGCCCATTCATTAATTAAATTCTCATATACATCAATGGTGCCGGCTGCTACAATGCCGCAATCTCTTAATATCTGTAGCTGCTCTCCCGTAGAAGCCATTACCTCATCCACCTTATCCCTGTATCCCTGATAGGAAGAAGTATCTGTATTAAGGATCATTTCACGGATATTTCTGGCTGCAATATTAGTATAAATACGACAATAGCTTACAGCCTGGTCTGATCTTACAATCTTTTCTTCGAACCGCATCATCTGTACCTGCATCAAAGCCAAGCAGGTAATACTGATAATTCCGGAAACAATCATTGCTATAATTACTACTCCATATCCGTAATTAAGCTTTTTTTCCAATTTCATTGCACGAATCTTCTCTACCATAGTTTCTCCCTCTTTTCCATAAATACTTTATGTTATTTTGTTATCTATTATATTCCTAAAATGATATATTTTCAATGGGAAATTTCAGATAAAATACTGTTTTTCATCTATTATTGTCGTTTATTTTTGTCATATTCGAAAAATTTCATGTCTTTTATAGGATTCCTTATAAGATTCCTGCCAAAATTTCTTTTAGCCATTCTTCTTCAAATTCTTCCATTTTTCCTTCATCACAAAGCTCTGCCAATGCAGGAGAAATGGGTAGCTTTGCCACTTTTTCAATACCATGCTTTCCTGCAATCTCCTCTACTCTGCTTTCCCCAAATACGGAAATCTTTTTTCCACAATCAGGACAGGCCATATAGCTCATATTTTCCACAATTCCTACTATAGGGATATTCATAATTTTTGCCATATTTACTGCTTTTTCTGCAATCATACCTACCAGCTTCTGAGGGGACTGTACAATTACAATACCGTCTACAGGCAGGGACTGGAATACGGTTAAAGGAACATCGCCTGTTCCGGGAGGCATATCAACAAACATATAATCTACATCCTGCCAGTAGACATCGGTCCAGAACTGCTTTACCATACCTGCAATAATCGGTCCTCTCCATACTACCGGATCTGTTTCATTTTCTACCATCAGATTCAAAGAAATAATCTGGATTCCTCCCTTAGTAACTACCGGATACAACAAATTTCCATCACTTCTTGCCAAGTCCTTAAGTCCAAAGCATCTGGGGATGGAAGGCCCGGTAATATCGGCATCCATAATAGCCGTACGATATCCGGCCTTTGCTGCCATTACTGCCAGCTGGGAGGTTACCATACTCTTACCTACTCCTCCTTTACCACTGACTACAGCAATTACCTTTTTTACCTTACTGTTTGGATTTAGCGATGCCAACATACTTTCTTTCGTTCTGTCTCCGCAGTTTTTACTGCAGCTTTCACATTTATGGTTACAACTTTGACTCATACTTTTACCTCTTTTCTTTCATTAATTACAAAATTATAATTGAGTGTTTCTATCCAATCGGAAAATTTTCCATAGGATAAAAAAAAGCGCCTGAAATATTGCTACTTCAGGTACTTTTTTGTGTTAATATACACTATTTATCCTCTAAAATCCCCCTAATGGTCTCAATTACCCTGTCTTCATAAAAGGGTTTGATTACAAAATCTGATGCTCCGGCTTTAATGGCTTCTGTTACCATAGGCTTCTGCCCCATGGCTGATACCATAATGGCCTTCACATTGGGAAATTCAGCTTTAATATTTCTCAATGCCTGGATTCCGTTTACCTCCGGCATGGTAATATCCAACATAACTAAATCAGGTTGAAATTGTCTATATTTTTCCAGTGCTGTTACTCCATTTTCCGCTTCTGCAACAACCTCGTACCCATGCTTCGTCAGCATCGTTCGAATCATCATCCTCATGAATCCGGAGTCATCCACTATCATGATACGTCTTCCCATGCTATCCCTCTTCACTTCAATTTTAGTTCTTAGTTCTTTTTCCATTATACCACTGTAAAAATATTTTTCCAGTACAAAAAAGGTATTTTATGTAATTTTTTTAGATTTTAATTTAAATTAATAAAAAATTCATAAAGTTGTTTCAAAAATTCCAATCAATCCTTTTTTTGCTCTATCAGCTTCTGTTTTTGCTGCCTGGTCATATGCTTTATCTGCCATTCTCTACTCATGGCTTCTTCCTTTGTCGCAAATTCTTCCCGGTAAATCAAGCTGACCGGCAGCCTTGCTCTTGTATATTTTGCACCTTTTCCCAGGTTATGAGTGTGCAGACGTTTTTCCAAATTGACGGTATAGCCTGTGTAATAAGTGCCGTCAGCACATTCTACTATATACGTGTAGTACATGACTTATAATTCGATTCCGTAGAGACTGCTGTATTTCTCTTTAAAATAACGGATTAAAGGCTTTGCGGAAACTTCCTTTCCACAGACTTCCCAAATAGTATCCTTAGGCAGACGACTGCTTCCGTAAACATGGATTTTTTCATTTAACCATTTAGTAACTTCAAGGATTCTGCCTTCTTTTAAAATAAGATCCAGGTCGCCCAGCTCCTTTTCTACCTGTTCCAACAACATTCCGTCGTAAATGCTTCCTAACAAATAGGAAGGGAAATAACCAAAGGAACCGCCTGACCAATGCATGTCCTGTAAGATACCGGCGGCATCATTGGGAGGAGTAATCTGTAAATACTCCTGCATCTTTTTATTCCAAAGTGCCGGAAGCTCCTCTACCGGTAAATGATCCCTGAAAATTGCTTTTTCCATTTCGTATCTTAGAATAATATGCTGACAATAGGTCAGCTCATCAGCCTCCACACGAATCAGGCTGTTTTCCACTCTGTTAATTTCATGATAAAATTCCTCTAAGGAAATATTTTCATAGCCCGGAAGCAGCTTCTGAATTTCTTCATAGATGGGAACCCAGAAATTCCTATTTCTTCCCATAATATTTTCATAGAAACGGGACTGGCTTTCATGAATTCCCATATAACCGCAGCTTCCGGCAACAGTACCGTCAAATTCTTCCTTTACATTTTGCTCGAAAATTCCGTGTCCTCCTTCATGGATGGCAGAGAACATGGCACTGATGGCATTTTCCTTATGATAATGATTAGTTACACGTACATCCTTAGAGGTAAAATTCAGAGTAAAGGGATGCTCCGTCCTTCCCACGGCTCCGCGACTCCAGCGAAAGCCGATATACTCTAACAAAAGCTTCTGTACCTTTTCCTGGATATCAGGATCAAAGTCTCCCTGAAACTTGGGGTTGGCAGGCTGCTTTACTGCAATGATTTTTTGAATCATAGGTATCAGCTCCTGCTTTAATTCTTCAAAAATCCTGTCAATAGTAGCAGAATCCATACCTTCCTCATACTGATTTAATAAGGCATCATAAATTTCCTTCTCCGGATCCGTATAACCAGTTACCTCCTCCACCAGTCCAATCAGCTTCTTAAGATGAGGCGCAAAAATATTGAAGTCAGAGGCATTTTTTGCTTCCTCCCAGGCTCTTTGGGATTCTGATAAGGCGCGGACATATTCCTCGTATAATTTTGCGGGAATCTTTTGATTTTTTTCAAAATCCCTTTTCATTCTTTTTACAATAAATTTCCAGTCATCCTCCAGACTGTTGTACTCTTCTCCATTCAGTACCTCTAATAATTCGCCCAGCTTGGAATCTACTGACATCTGAAATTGCTGTGTTGAAAAATAAGCCACTGCATCTGCATGCCTGTCATATCCTTCCTTGGGCACAGTGGTATACATGTCCCATTGCAGCAGGGTTACCACATGATGGTACCGGTTCATATTTTCTATATATTGCTTCAGTTCTTTTAACTTCTCACTCATTGTCTTCTCTCCTTATATCAGTTCAGCCAACCGCTTCCTGTTATACTTCTATTTTTTCTTATCTTAAAAATACATATTCCGTTTCACTTGAAAGTTCCTCTGCAAACTTAAAATCAAGTCTTGCAAACTCCTTCATTTTCTCAGGAGTCTGTGCCTTGTTTTCTGCCAGGAAGCGTACCATTTCTCCCCTTGCCATTTTGGCATAGGTTCCCTTTTGTACTACCTTTCCCTTTACCATTTCTCCAAAAACACAGGTAATGAAGGTATCTTCTTCTCCTAAGTATTTTTCAATTCCTTTGGAATATTCTGCCGAGGCCAGATTAATAATAATCCCACTGTCATCCCTTACTTCCTCATAGAGACTTCTTCCCCAATAAGAGTATAAATTAGCGGTCTCTGCCACCTTTGCCTTAGCCTGCATTTCCAATCGGTAAGGAATCACTCCGTCCATGGGCTGAAGCACTCCGTAAAAGCCTGACAATATCCTCAGATTTTCTTGAATATATTGGAGCATATCCTCCTCAAATACTGCCGGAGCCATATATTGATACTGGATTCCCTCATAGCTTAAAATAGCCGGTGTCAGATTCTTTGTTATATCTAATTCCTTCAGACGGTTAAAATTCTGCTCTGCAATTTTTTCATTACAGCCCCACAGCTCCTTCAGCTCTTCAAAGCTTTTGGTCAACAGCCATTCCTTAATTTCCTTTGTCCTTTCCAGGAAAACAGGAAGACTGTGGTAAGTCAGGGTATCCGTATCGATATTCATTTTTTTCGCAGGTGAAATTATAATTCTCATTCTTTCTATCCTTTATCTATTTGGGGTAGATTTATTGCTGTTATTCTTTTTGGGTTATATCTTTCTCTGAATCATTTTCGATTGAATTAGCTTACTGCAAGCTATTCCTATTATAAATGATTCTTCCGCCAACTTCAACATTTGCCACTAAGCAGCTTGCTCTTTTTGCCACTCAGCAGCTTGCCCTTTTTGCCACTAAGCAGCTTGCCCTTTTGCCACTAAGCAGCTTGCCCTTTTTGCCACTAAGTAGCTTGCTCTTTTTGCCACTAAGCAGCTTGCTCTTAATAGTATAAAAGCATGATTTCTTTTCATCAATTATAAGTAAGATATTATTTTTTGGAGCATAGGAAAAAAATCCTTAAAAATGCTCCAAATCTGATGGCTAAGACATCAGACAAATAAAAAGAAAATTGCTTTTTGGAGCTATATAAAATTATAACAAATTTACCTCCAATAAAATCTATCAAATTTGGATGTTTGAAATAAATTCTTTACATTTTGCTCCTATTTCCTAATACTTATGGCCAATCCTACCACCTAATCCTTTAAAACAGCTAAGCTTTTGGATGTGTATTTTACAAAGTATAAAATAATATCCAAAATTTAACTTTCCTTTCAATGTTTTTATGATCTTTGATGAGCAACTTTAAATATACTTGAATTCAATAATAATCCAATATATTACAAGAGGCTGTTGCCAAGCAACAGCCCCTTCTTTTTTAGCAGTTCAGCCTCACGCTAAACTATTCCTTTACTTCTTTACTTACTCCACTGAAACATCAGCTAAGCCTTTATAAATTGCATTGAAATTATTGTCTTTAATAGTTCTTTCCACAATCTTAAAGCTTACTGTCTTGGTTCCACCGTAGGCTCCCTTTCCTCTTAAGGTTACTTTGGCAGTTCCTTTATTTATATTCTTCACATAGCTTCCCGGAACTACCTCCAGGGTTTGCTCTGTTCCCTCTTCCAATACAAGTCCGATATTCTGCTTCTTATACTGAATTGTGGTGAAGTCAGAGGTTTCATCAAGTAAGATTCCATCTCCTGTATACGCCTGGTCTTTGATCTTAAAGGTAAACTTACTGATATCCTTTCCTTCTTCCAGGATACGATAGGTCCCGCTTACAGTACCTTGATAGAAGTCTCCTTTCAGGGCTACCGTAATCTTGATGGTAGTTCCGGCAGGAATTTTGGCTCCATCAGGAATGGAAGTATTGTTGGTTTGATAATCTACAAGCTCTGCGTAGTTAGTAATACCCTCTGAAGAAGCAGGAAGCTCTTCAATGGTATATACTGCTTTTTTAAGCTCTGCATCACCGGCAGTTAAGGCTTTGCCACTCTGATCTAATACCTTAAAGGCAGATTTCCATCCCTTGTTCTTAAAGTTTACTACCTTATCTGCTGCCACTACTGTAATATCATCTACATTTACATTAATTTCATCCGTATTAGATACTGTTATATCCTTGGGGATAATAGTAAATGGCACTTCCACTGTTCCGGCATAGTTGCCTTTTCCTTTTACTACAACAGCAGGTGCTTTCTTGCCGTCAGTATATTTACCAAGCTTGGTATTATTCTTGTAACTTACAGCATAATCTACCTCTGCCTTCAGTACTTTTCCGGCAGGATCCGTTACTTTAATGGCAGGTTTTACACCACCTTTGGTAAACGGCATCTGTACTTCTTCTGCCGCAGCACCGGCCTTCTGTGCTTAATCTGTGATTGTTACAGTAAATTTGTCC
>JAFYWD010000002.1 GCA_017558205.1 Lachnospiraceae bacterium
CAAGAAAAATCACATGGCCAAGAAGGAACTCTTGGCAATAGCCTTAATATTTCCATAGTAGTAAATGTAACTCATGCTACACAATTGATCAAATGTAAAAACTAGGCTTTGTCCTTGGTTATTAAAATCCATGTCCTCTCTCCTCTCATTTCAAGGTCCAGAGTACTTTAACCTATTCACTTCTGTTGCTTACCTCAGCATTCCTCTTCTATTTTATTGGCCACTTAACTAATCTCATTTCTTCCATTCTTATGTCATTCCCTCAAATCATTTTTCCTTAGAGCCATGAATTCTTAAAGACACAGGCAAGTCAGTTCATTTCTGTATTTAAAATGTGTTAATTGCTGCGTCCTTATCTCTGAAGAAAAGGGAAGCCATTGTCATTATTTATAAGATCCTTCTTCCTTGTGTATAGAAAAAGGGAGGTGGATTATACATGTGATTTTGGCCAGGTTCTCCATTCAGCTCATTATGTGCTCTCATGCTCAAATCCCCTAGATTGCCTCTTACACCATTTACTAGTTATGACCTCATTTCCACTCTCATTCCCAAATTATAATCTTTCCTTCTTTCTTTTTGTATAAAATAACCCAAGGCCCTTTCTCAGGACTGTATTCAAATGAGCTCTTCTGCTTATCTAAAATACCCAAACACATCTCATCTCACATTATTGCATCACGTTATACAATTTTTTTCCTACAAAATTCATTACTTTTTCACCTCAAATTCCCTGTCTCCAACTACCCATAACCAATCTCTTTCCCTGAGCCACAGTTATCTGCTTCTTTCCATCAGCAAAGTGATAGCTGTTTTGCCTTCCAGCTTTGCCCTTCTGCCCCATAACAGACTTACTCCTGTCTGTTGGCCACTTCTGTTTATTCTTCATTTAAACAACTTTCACTGCTTTGGTTTTTTGCCCATATTTAAAGTGCTCAAGTTGGAGACTGTTTTCTAAGGAGTATAGAACATTTCCACTTATACATCTGTGATGAAAGAAGCTTTTCATTTTTCCTGGTTATATGGGGTCCCTGAAAGCCTGAGGGAATCAGAGCCACTAATGATACGTTAAAGAGTAAGGGCCTGTGAGCCTAAGGGATGGATGTTGTTCAGGATGAGACAGTGGGAATTTCCACAGGAACAGAGAAAGCCTAAGGGAGGCACAAGTGGACAAATGCAAGGAAACTCTGACTCTACCTCTGATGGCTGCTGAATTTAGATACACAATGGGAGGTTGAAGGGTTCCAACTAAAAACTCCTTAGTGGAATAAAAGAACTAAGAATAGTAAGACTACACAATAAAATAAAGGGACTACAGAACTAAAATAGATATTAGAGCTGGGTGGCTTCTAACACCCGGCCTATATGGGATCTTCCCTAGATGGACGGGTGAATTACAAATAGATATGTTCTTAGAGGGACTAAAATAGATGTCAGTAACCTCAAATTATGATTTTATTAAAGAGATATGAGATTACCAGTGCCAATAACCGTCTGCCAGAAGTGCATACAAATCCTGTAAACTTGTGTAATATTACATGTCATTATCCTAGGCTTAAATTATTTGTAGTTTAATTTTATAGAAAATATTTAGCTATAGCATAACCAAGCAGAAAAAGAAACAAGTATATGTGTTATAAGATTAATATTAAAAATAATAATAATACAAGGATAAACATAGAGGATCCAAAAATAAAAAAAAAATTAGATAGGCTTTAAAATAATTAAATC
>JAFYWD010000276.1 GCA_017558205.1 Lachnospiraceae bacterium
AGCAGAATAATTGAACAGCATAACTCCGTTGAGGAAGTTAGGGCAGCAAAAGAAAAAAGAGAGGTTGTATTATTACCTCATTTCACATGTCATCATTTACGGCACACGTTTTGTGCGAGATTATGCGAAGCAGATGTTCATATCAAAGTAATTCAGACAATTATGGGGCATAAAGATATTCAGACAACGATGGATATTTATGCGGAAGTAACAGAATGGAGGAAAAAAGCTTCCTTAAATGAAATTTTTGAACAAATGAAATTATTTTAGTATTATGAGAAGTCCTTTGGGCTACTCAGGTGCAACAAAATCCCTTAAATACTACAAAAGTGCAACAAATAGGGATTGAATAGCACTTAATAATACTCAATAATAACTTTTATGAAATTGACATAAAGGGCAAAATAAACGATAATACATCATAATCAGCTAAACTGATTGATAATGGAAGAGAAACAGACTATTGTGGCTATTGGTGCCGGAACCATTAGTAAAAGAGTTTATCCGGATGGACGCATTGAGAGATGCGACAATGTGAAGGATGTGGCTCTCTATATAGAAAAAATCGACGAAATGATTGAACGTAAGAAGGAACTCTATTTTGGGGATTTGAAAAGTAGCTTATAATTAAAGTTTTGTGCAATATATATAAAAAAAGAAATTTTTTTTCTAACATTAGACAGGGAAATAATTTTTAAAAATTATAGCTATTAACTATGACATATAGTATGATATAAGAGGTACATTACTGTAGTTTTCAGAAGATGTACCTCTTTATTTTATTTAAAATATTAAAAGTTTTAACAAGCCAAAAATTTATAAAAAAAGAAAAGGAGATGAACCAATGAAGAAACGGTTGACCAAATTGATGTCATTAGGTTTGGCATTGGCAATGCTGTTTACCTCAGTGCCTGTTTCTGCTACAGAAAGTGTAGTTTCTACAGAAATTGTGCAGGAAGAAAGCGTATCTTCTTCAGAGCTTCTTATGGAAGTGGAAGAAGAGAGCGTTGCTTCGGAACTACTTCAGGAAGTAGAAGCCGGTGATGCTGAGGAAATTGAGTCAGAAGAAGTTTTAGAAGCAGAGGAAGACGTTGTTCCCGTGGAGTTACTTGCACCGCAGGCGACAGAAAATGTAGTACCTGTTACACCTTTGGGAGATGAGGTGACAGAAGGTAATGAAACCACGAACACTGAATCAGAGCAGTTGCCGGAGTTTTTGAACTACAAATATGTGCTTGATATTGATGGAATCGATGCAAATGCTGAATATGCAATTGTTCATAAAGTATCAGGTAGTAACAGGGTTTTACATAGTGTGGCGACAAAATCTGATGTATTTAACGGAACAGTAAATAGTAATTTATATACTCCTAAAGTTCAGGGAACTGTTTTTACTTTAGGTAGTCAGTTGTGGAAAGCAATTCCAACCGATTCCGGAGAAGGTAATTATTATTTACAGTCTCAGCTGGAAAGTTCACAGCATTATTATATGGATCTTTCAAAAGAATCCGGGACTTTGGGAAGAGTACATCTTACTCTTCATAACAGCACTGCTCCAGCTCCTGTTGTAAAAATTACAGAGGGAAGCCAGGATGGTACTTATAAAATTCAGGCAGTAAGTGGCGCAGAACAAGGACAATTTTACCTTGGATATAGCGGTTCACATTTTGTGACTGCCAACGATGGTATTGAAGTTTATTTGTATAAAATAGAAATTGATGATCAGACAAACATACGCTTTATGTTTAATGATCAGCCTGATAACCGCTGGCTGTTCCTGGGAGGAGAGGATTCTGTAGGTGCTTTCAGCCATGTGGGAAGCGGCAGAAGCTATGTAGGTCACTTTGAAGAATATATTCGAGCTACCCAGAATCTTGACAGCGTTAATGTGAAGCAAAGATTCATGATTAACAGTGCTTCTAAGGGAAGAGACCTTAGTGAAACTGTTGATAATTGGGAGAGTCTTGTACCGGTAAATAAGCCAAAAGCTATTTCCTATATGATCAGTAAGGAAGATTATAATAAAGCTGATGCAGGCTTGGAAGAGTTTTCTGCAGATTTAACGAGCTTTATTGATAAGGCACTTAAAATAGGCTTTGTAGTTATCCAGTATCCTTATAAAACAGCGGATGATGCTACAAACAGTAATATTGAAAAATATATTCAGGCGGCAGAAACTGTGATTGCTTCATATGCCGATGAGACAATTAAAGCATCCAGAATTACAAAAGTAAATCACTATGAGAAGACCGGCAGTACAGCTAACTGGACAGAACAATATTTAACAAATGGATTCTTAAATCAAAAGGGACATTTGGAAATTGGAAAACAGCTGGCATTGGAAACCATAGGAAGCAGTAGTAATTATCCTAATAGCTTTGCAGGTAGTTCTTTGGTTACAACCATTTATGAGAGACCTGCTACCTATTCTGATAAGCTGCCTCAGGTAACTGCCTCCAATAATAGTTTGTCTGTAACCTTAAGCCAGGAGATTGTAACAGCTTATGGAGCTAACTATGCTTATGAATTAACAACAACTAATGAAGCCGGAGCTTCTGTTGTAATTAAAGATAAGGTTCAGGTAACAGCCGGAACAGCCTTTGTAATTGAAAATCTTAATCAGGGTGATTACTGGCAGTTACAGATGAGAACAGAAAACGGTCAGGTTCAGCTTGCTACCACAGAAGGTACAGTAGCACAGGGAGAAAATGGTGCAGATCATAAGCCTGTAGCCTTTACGGACAGAGCAACTGAGGCTCAAAGTGAGCTGGCTCAGAAGTTGGAATCTGAAGAACCCATGCGTTGGCTTTTTGTGGGAGATTCCATTACTCATGCCTGTAAATATACCTATGGATATGATGGCATTTCACAGTTATTTGATAAGTATGTAAAAGAAACCTTGGGAAGACCTGAAGACGTAGTAATTAATACAGCGGTTTGGGGTGCTTTTCTGGATGATAACTTAGGAGATAATGCTGAGCACAGACTTGATTATGATGCTGATGTTGTAGTGATTATGATTGGAACTAATGATTCCAGTGTTAATGATCGTGCTTCCAATTATGTGGCTAATATGAATCAGCTTCTTACCAAGATTAAAGCTTATAATCCGGGTGCTACTATTGTAATCAGAACACCTTTATATGTATGGTATAGAACCGGTACTCCTCAATATCAATATGGAAATCTTGTAACCATCCATAATCAGTTAAAAACAATAGCAGGAGAAACAGCAGAAGATGGAACACCTAAAGTGGACTTCTTTGTTGACCAATATAGTTACACTGCCTTGGCATTATTTGAAGATGCATGGGTTAGAAACGGTAGTGTATTTTTAGGACCAAATGATGCCTTGCATCCTAATCAGTTAGGACAGCTGTTATTATTCAAGGAGCTGGTAAAGGAACTGGGCTTGGAAGATAATGACAGTCCTATGACTGATTTAATGTATGACATAAAAACAACTACTGTAGACGAGAAAGCTACTGATATTCGTCCTTATCTTACAGGGGATGTAACAAAGAAAAGTATCACTTTGAATGTAAATCAATTAACAGCTACTGAAACTGACTTACGAAATATTGAATTTACAGTTACCAATCCCACCACAGAAGAAAGCAGAACCGTAAAAGCAGACAGACAGATTACCACCGATCTTACAGCAAAAACGGCATCCATTGGCTGGCCTGCCAATACCAAATTAGAAATTAAAGGATTAGAAGAAGGTGTAAGATATGATATTCAGGTAAAAGGCTGGTCTATTTCAGCTGCCAAAGAGATTGTATTAAAAACAACACTGGCACTTGATGATGAGCCGGTACCTGCCACCAGGACCCATGAGGAAGCACCGCAAATTGCAGGCTATACTCTTATTTGGCCGGAAACACAGACTGCCACCTTAGACACAAGCAAATATTATCTTATTGTTGCAGTGGGTGAGAATAATAAAGCCTATGCCTTATATGGTAATCAGACAGGTGTTGGACTTTCGCCCGGAAATATCTCACAGGCTGATAACGGAAAGGTTACAGCAGAGCTGGCTAATTTATCCACAACACCTACAGCAACCTGGTTAAAAGATGGATCTACAGCCTTAGACTTAGCTGAAAAACTGGAATTTTGTTTGGTAGAAGGTACAGGAGAAAACGCAGGTAAATATGCTTTCAGAACTATGGATGGCTATTATCTGAACCTGGAAGATACCTTGTTTAAAACCAGTATTAATTATTTAAACGTACAGATAGCAGCAGATGCTGATACTACCCTTAAGGATAACAGATATCTTCACTTTAACCTAAAAGATGAGCAACAGGTAAATGGTCAGGAAAATGCCCATCATACTATTTATAATGGTTTCTGGGCACCTACCGGAAAACCGAACACCTACAATATTTATCTTTACGCAAAAGATGGAGC
>JAFYWD010000277.1 GCA_017558205.1 Lachnospiraceae bacterium
AAAGGTCCATCATTTAGTAATTCTACCTTCATATCTGCTCCAAACTCTCCCCTTTCAACTACGGAAATCTGCTTTTTGCATTCCTCTATAATATATTCATAAAGTTCACTTGCCATTTCCGGATTCCCTGCCTTAATAAAGCTGGGACGGTTGCCTTTTTTACAATCTGCGTACAAGGTAAACTGACTGATGAGTAATAATTCTCCGTTAACAGCTTTTAAATCCAAATTCGTCTTTCCGTTTTCATCTTCAAAAATACGCAGACCTATCAGCTTTTTGATCATTTTATCTGCAATCTCACGATTATCCTCTTCACAAACACCAATCAGCACTAAAAAACCTTTACCGATTTTTCCAATCACGGAATCATCTACTGTAACAGATCCGTGACGAACTCTTTGAATTACAAATTTCATTACTGAATTTCTCCTTCTTCTACAGCTGCTTTAAAATCTGCAATACCCCATCATTACTGCAGGTATCTGCCTGATATTTACAAACAGCCTTTACCTCATCTCTGGCATTTCCGATAGCTACACTATTAGTAATGGCTCCCATCATACCAAGATCATTCATATTATCTCCAATAGCCATTACTTCTTCGTCCTTCAGACCGTACATTTCCATTAATTCTTTTAATGCCACACCTTTATCTATATTTTTTTGTAGGATATTAAACCAGTATTTTCCACCTGCCAAAGCCGCAATCTTATCGTGGGAATTCCATTTTTCAATAAACTCTTTTCCCACTGCTTCCTCTGCATCCTCCGGATCAAAAAATCCCAGACTCATAACACCTGCATCCTCCGGCAGACTTTCCGGCATATTTTCCAGCTCATGTACCTCCAAATGAAAATCTTCCCGAAGCACTCTGCAAAATTCTTTATTGGGACCATAGGCATAGCTGCCTGTAAGGGAGGAAATATAAGTAACCGGCTTTAATTCTTCTTTTAAATCACGGATAATTTCTTTTACCAGCTCTGTTTCCAGGGAATGGGCTTTAATAATCTTCCCCTCTTTTCTGAGAACAGCTCCATTATCGTTAATAAAAATAATATCATTCAGTATTGGTGTAAATAGAGGGGAAGCAGCCTCATAAGATCTGCCGGAAACTACTGCAAAGAGAATTCCCTTCTCCTTCAGCCTTTTAATCTCACTATAATATTCCGGATTTAATCCTCCCTTTCCCTCATCTACCAGGGTTCCATCCACATCACTGCATACCAGCTTTATTTTGCTTAACATTTCTTTTTCCATTTCATTATCCTCCTGTATTCTTTTGCATTACTCTATTTTATTTCATCTATTCCCAGAATTTCATGAATTTCCTCCTGAAGGTAACTATAGTCTCCCATTCTCTCCTTTGCTTCCTCCATTTGTCTCTTCATGCGTTCTTCCTTTTCTTTCTCTTTATTTTCCTTATATGCCCTGTAGTAGGATGCAGCTTCAAAATAATCAGCAATCCCATGATACTCACTATATTTATCACTTTTTTCCTGATCCACTACCCTGTTATAATAACTGATTTCTAACAGTCTGGGATAATCTTTTCCCTGAATAGCGTATAGAAAGGGCTCTTCCTTTTCATAATAATCCGTTCCGTAGCTGCCAATTTCTGATATCAAAAAAATAATGCCCGTAACCAAAAAGAAACTAAGAACTACTATGATAATATTGGAAACCAGCTTCTTAATCCTCATACAGTCCCAATCCCCTTTCTAAGGCTATTTGCCGCTGTCCATCACTCATTTGTTCAAACCGTTCTGCCTCTTCCTTCGTAATTTTTGTGTAGGTTACCAGGAGAAGTTCTACTTCTCTTTTTAAACTGTCCATTGTTTTTTTATGCTGTCCTTCAAAGGACTTAGGATTATCATATTCTTCTTTTTCCATAGCCTCATACATATATGCCAGATTATCACAAATATTTTTAATGCTTTCTTCCTTAGACAAATAGTTCTCCGGATGATATAAATTCATAATCATACTATACACATACTCATAATTTGAACAAGCCTGATATACCTTCCGAAACTCTTCCAGCTCCTCTATACTGTAAAGAAGATGCTCATCATAATAGGCTGCCAGCATAAGATATTTACTATTTTCTTCGTATTCCGTTAATTTTTCCCGGTGAAGCTGTATATTTTTTCTTTCCTCTGAATATTTGTAATCATGCATAATATCCCAGGCATTACCTGCCAAAAACCATATTACAAAATTTAAGGCAATCAGAATTGCAATTACTGTAAGCTTTACTGATGATGCTGCAATTCTTTGGTTTTCCTTAAGCACCTTCTCCTTTGTTTTTTCATAATCCCTTTTCAGATGAAACATCTGTTTTCTCTGCAGCTTATATTGAGAATTTTCCGTACCGCAGTAAGGACAAAAATTAACATCCAGCGTGATCGCTGCACCACATTGTTTACATTTCATAAAAATTATCTTCCACTCTTTTTATTTTCATCGTCTGTAATAACTTATTTTCTTATTTGCTTTTCCAGCTTTTCACACAGCTCATAAGACAGATATCCGTTGTTGTCGATAAATTCTTCCAACAGCTCCGTCTGTTCCTCCGTAAGATTTACATACTCTCTCAGAAAAGCCTCCATCTCATCACTCCAAAGAGAAAGCTGCTTCTCCTGCTTGGTTTCCCACTTATGCTCCCGGTTCATCTGACGGTAATAAATGACTTGACAGCTGTCATAAATTAAAACTGCATCCGAATATTTTCCGGTTTCTATTTTGTTATCCATGATTTCTTTCTGTCTAAGACATTCCTGATATCGGGCATATAAATCTATAAATACATAATTATCCCATAAATAATAACACTGTCCCGAATCCTCATAATGTTCTTCCATAAAGCTAAGAATTTTGTCGTACTCTTTATTTTCATATAACTCATCTAACACAGGAAAATACTCTCTTTCCCATTGAAGCTCTTTTTCCATGGTCTTAGGATCTTCCCGAAAGCTTAAGGCTAAGAGACCTGACAGAAAAATCAGGATAAAAAGAATTCCAAGAATAATAAGAATAATTCTAATAGTTTTATTTATTTCTTTTCTGGCGGCTGACTGATAGATCTCCCTTGTTTCTTCCGGTAATTCTTCTAAATCCCTGGAGATATTTTTCATTTCATTGATGTAATGCTTATCTGCCATCAGCTCATTTACACAGCCGCAATAAGGGCAATAGGAGTACTGCTCCTCTAATTTACCACCGCAGTTTTTACATATCATAATTGGAAAATCCTTTTCTTTTATACTTCCTCCTTATTATACATATCCCTCTAATAATAGCCAATGCTTTTTCCCATAAAAAACCGCTTTGGTATTCCCAAAGCGGTTCATCATTTGCTATTTCATTAAGAAAGTTCAAATTTCTGCACCAATTCATTTAAGTTTACTGCCTGTGCTGCCAGCTCCTGGCTGGTTGCTGAGGTTTCTTCTGCCATTGCCGAATTATCCTGAATTCCTCTGGCAATACCCTCTACACCTTTCTTAATTTTCATCATACTCTGTTTTTGCATCTTGGCATTTTCAGCTGTTTTCTGAATCATATTATTGGTATCCTTCACACCCTCTACAGCTGCCATCAGGGAAGAAAGCACTTCTTTCGCTAATTCATTTCCTTTTTCAATCTGCTCAATGGATACCCCAATTAAATCTCTGGTAGTATTTACTGCATTACCGCTTTCATTAGCCAGCTTACCGATTTCTCCTGCTACTACAGCAAAGCCTCTTCCTGCCTCACCTGCTCTTGCAGCTTCAATAGAGGCATTTAAAGATAATAGATTAGTCTGTTCCGCAATATCCTCAATAGTAGTAATAATTCCCACTACCTGTCTGGAAGCGTCATGAATCTTATTCATGGCATCCATCATCTGATTCATCAGTGCTCCGTTTTCTTCCATTCTCTGGGTAATTTCCTGGGTCTGCTTTGCAGAAACCTCTGCTTCAGATTGATTTGTCTCAACCTGCATTACCACATCCTCAGTAATTGCTAATAAATCCTCAACTGCTCCGGCCTGAACTTCGGCTCCCTGTGCCAAGCCTGATGCCGCCCTTGCCAAATCCTCAGAGCCTACGGATACCTGATCAGAGCTTTCTACAATATTATGCATCATTTCTGTCATGGATTTGGAAATATGGAGCATGGCCTGCTTTACCTTGGCAAACTCTCCATTATACCCATACTTTAATTCCACTGACAGCTTGCCCTCTGCCATATCAGTCAATACCTGAGCAATTTCATCTATGTAATTCATGTAATCCCTTAATTTTGTTACAGTCTTTTTAAAGGAACTTCCTAATTCTTCTATCTCACCCTTACCTGTAATCTCCAGGCTGATATCCATATTGCCGGCTGCCAACTGATTGGCAGAATCATTCAGGGCTATCAAAGGCATGGCTATCTGAGTTGTTGCCTTAATTACTACAAAGCGGATAATCAGAATTCCTACAATAAAAATAATTGCAAATAAACCAATCATAACTGCCAGAGAATAATAATATTCAATAGCTGAAATGGAAGAAAGTATCATATACCCGGTGTCTCCTACCGGCATCAGATATCCCTTTCTACCCACATTATCATCCTTATAGGTAACACTTCCCTCTACCTGTCCCATCACAACATCTACAGCTGCCTTGGAAAAATTTCCATCTACTATATTACTTCCTATTAATTCTTCCTTCGGATGATAAATAATTACTCCATCCTCTGCTACCAATACGGCATAACCGTATTTACCCAACACATAATGATTCATTGCTCGCTGAATGGTTTCAACAGTAATGTCAATTCCTGAAACTCCCAACACCTTTCCCATACTGTCGAATACCGGAGCAGCAATGGTAATTACCAGCTTCCCGGTAGATACATCCTTGTAGGGGTCGGTGAGAATTGTCTTATTCAATGCAACACATTGATACCAGGGACGGCTGGTAATATCCCAGCCTTCTTCAGAAATGAAGCCATCACTGATTGCTACCATGCTGGCATCATCATCCGCAATCCAGGCACCCAGAATATTTTCCGGATCTAATTCCTGAACATTCTGAAGTCCTTCCAGAATATCAGGATAACCGGAATGCTTCTCTGTATTTTCTCTTCTGGACAGGGTTTGCATAAAAAGCTGAACATCAGGATTTGAGGCTTCCTGCTCAACCATTCTTTTAAATGGCTCAAAATACGTCTCCAGTTCATAGGATGCTGATTTGGATTCCAAGGATAACTCTGTATCATTGGCATCTATTACAATTTCATATACCAAAAAAATGGAAATCACCGCAATAATTTCAAAGATAACCAAAACAACTCTTCTTATTTTTGTCAAAATCTGATTAGCGATTCCATCCTTACGTTTTATAGCCTGTTTTCCGGATTCTCTGTTTTCTTTTCTTCTACCCATGGCCTACCTCCTAGATTAACTTGCGACTATGTTATCCGTCTTAAGCACTGAAGAATGCTACTCCTATGGCTCCCGGTCCTGCATGCGTTCCTATGGTGCTGCCTATAGTAATTACAGGAAGCTTATCCACCTTTCCCTCGTAAAGTGGAGTACTGTCCTTAATATACTTTTGTAGTATTTCATCACTAAGCCCTGAATAGCCTAAGACAAAGGGACGACTAAAATCAACACCACCTGCTGCCTGTATCTGCTCCATTAATTTATTATTTCCATTTTTAGAACCTCTGGCTTTTCCCAAAACTTCTACTAAACCATCAACAATTCCAACTACCGGCTTAATATTTAACACAGTTCCTGCAAAGGCGGCTGTTTGGGAAACTCTTCCGCCCTTTTTTAAATATTCCAAGGTATCAAGTAAGGCTACCAGCTTTACTTTTCCTTTTTCCTCCTGAATAATCTTAGCAATTTCCTCTGCTGATTTTCCTTCATCACGAAGCTGAACAGCTCTTTTTACCAAAATGTTTTCCCCTAGGGCAACATTTAAGGTATCTACCAGCTCAATTTTAAAATCAACCTCTTCATTGGCAATCAAGGCACTCTGATAGGTACCAGATAATTTTGATGAAACAGTAAGGCATACTGCGGTATCTCCCTGATCCACTACCTGACGGAATGCTTCTTCAAAATCATAAGGTGAAACCTGACTTGTGGTAGGTAATTCATCTGTTTCCACTAATCTTTCATAAAACTCCTGTGGCTTCATGGTAATACCATCCTGATATTCCTGACCGGACCACATGATTTTTAAAGGCAATACTGTGATGCCTAATTCTTTTGCTTCTTCCTGAGTAATATCACTGGCTGAATCACATATAATCTTTACACTCATATCTTCCTCTTCTTTCCTATAATGACATTTTTCATTATTTTTTCTGTTTTATAACTCTTGTTATTATATCACAGTCTTATATAACCATATTATATAGCAATTATTAAAAAAACTCAATGTTTATCAGTTATTCTAAGTAAGAATTTATTTTCTAATAAAAAACGGCCTTCTAAGGGCCGTTTTTTTTCAACTTTCGTTACACTCTTTACCGTTCTTATGGCAATTACAGGAATAAGGACATCCAATGCATTTATTCCCCTTCTTCTTTTCCTTTACAATGAAAGTAATCGCCACTGCCAAAATGAGAACAATGATCAACACCAAAATTAAATCCGTCATGAGGCATTCCTCTTTAATTTATACTCTGCAGCACTCTTATCGCCGTTCTTTTTAATCAGTACTCCCACAATACCTGATAGTACCATTACTGCAATCAGTCCGGGAAGAAAAGCTCTTCCTAAGCTTCCTTCTGTTATTAAAGTTCCCAAATGATATACTACAAATGCTACTACATAACCGGTTCCCAGCTGAAGAGAAACTCCACCCCAAAACCATTTCTTATCCTGTATCTCTGAATTCATGGCTCCCAATGCCGCAAAACAGGGAGGTGTGAACAGATTGAACATCAAATAAGCAAGAGCTGCTGCCTTTGTCAGTCCCATTACTGCTGCTACTTCCGTAGCTCCTCCTATCAAAGCCAGTTCCTCAGTATCAATAAAATTAGTCAGTCCATATACCACCGCCAAAGTTCCTACTACATTTTCCTTGGCAATAAATCCTGTAATGGCTGCTGCCGCCAGCTGCCATACCCCAAAACCTAAAGGAATTAAAAGAATGGCAAAGGGAGATGCTACCGCCGCCAAAATAGAAGTACTCTCCATTCCTTCC
>JAFYWD010000278.1 GCA_017558205.1 Lachnospiraceae bacterium
CTAAAAACCATATCCTTCCTATCCTTTGTATCATTTTATTTCAAACTCTTTAATTATAAGATGATATTACTCTATAAAAAGTTTCATTTTAACATAAATATTATACTATCATTTTCCTTATTATTTGCAACTGCTTTTGCAATACTTTTTCTTACAAAATTAGCAACTGCTTGTCACATTTGCAGTTACCCCTATACTTGCTTTCTAAATTCTACTGCAGACTTCTTTCCATTTTTACGTGCAAAATACCTTCCTCCATAAATTCCGGGGAGGTAACTTCAAACTGAAATTTTTCATAAAAAGCTATGGCATATTTTTGTGCATCCATAACAAGCTTTTTTGTATTCATTTTTTCACAAATAACAGGGATACTTCGCTCCATTAGTCCCTTCCCATAACCTTTTCCATGTTCTATGGATAATACCCTTCCTATTCTTACTGCTTCTTGCTCCCTATTCTCATAAAAGGCTCTCAGATAAGCCTTCACTCTTCCTTCTTCCATCATAAAGCAATGCAGACTATCATAGTCAATATTATCCATATCCAGATACATAATGTTTTGCTCCATTAAAAATATCTCTGCTCTTGCCTTTAAAATTTCATAAACTTCTTTTCCGGTAAGCTCCTCAAAGGTTTTTACTATGAATTCCATTTTTCCCTCTGTTTCTCTTCTCTCAAATTTTTTATCAATACAAGGAAAATATGACAGAGAAAACTCCCTGTCATATTCTTACTTAATTATCTATAACATTAAACGATAAATATTAGCTACATCCTCTTCCTTTAATACCACAAAGTTCCCAACCGTACCTTCTTTTCCGTTTCCGTAGCAGGCAGTATGAGCCATATAAGGAATATCTTCTTTCTTTCCACCCAATTCTTCCATAGTGAGCGGAAGACCCAGCTTTTTAAAGAAGGTCTTTAAAGCCTCAATTCCGGCCTTTGCCGTAATTTCCGGCTGGGAGAAATTCATGGAGCAGCCCCACACACGATTTGCCAGCTGTGCAAATCTCATAACATCCTGCTTCATATTATATTCCATCCACGCCGGGAATACCGCTGCCAGTCCTGCTCCGTGGGCACAATCATAAAGTGCCGACAATTCATGCTCAATACCGTGACTTGCCCAATCCTGTTCTCTTCCTACCCCACAGCAATTATTATGAGCCATCATTCCCGCCCACATAATATTGGCACGGGCCTCATAATTATCAGGATTTTCCATTACTTTGGGCGCTTCCTGAATCATGGTAAGCAGAAGCCCTTCAATCACACGGTCTGTTACCTCCACATTCTGTGTATTTGTAAAATAACGCTCAAATAAATGAGCCATAATATCCGCAACTCCTGCCGCAGTCTGTTCCGGAGGCAGAGTCTGTGTCAATGCAGGATTTAAGATAGAAAAAACAGGACGAAGCGCTTCCCCGCTGGCTCCTCTTTTTAACATTCCTTCTTCTTTTGTAATGACAGAATCAGGGCTTCCCTCACTTCCCGCTGCCGCTATAGTTAAAACAGTAGCTACCGGCAAAGCCTTTGTCACCGGTTTTCCCATATAGAAATCCCAGAAATCTCCTTCATAAACCGTTCCTGCTGCAATAGCCTTGGCAGAATCAATGGTACTTCCTCCGCCTACCGCTAAAATAAAATCCACCTTTTCCTCTCTGCACAAACGAATTCCTTCATATACCAAGCCACTTCTGGGATTCGGCTTTACTCCTCCCAGTTCTATAGATGTAATTCCTTCTTTTTCCAGAGAAGCCTTTACTCTGTCCAGAAGTCCTGAACGTACTACACTTCCTCCGCCGTAATGAATCAGGACCTTGGTTCCTCCAAAGCGTTTTACATATTTACCGGTTTCATTCTCCTGATCCTTTCCAAAAACAAAATAAGTGGGACTATAAAATGTAAAATTATTCATATGATTCTCCTTTCATCCTTAAACCAAGAAAACTGATGTATCCTTAATCTTCCATTTCCATATATGCTTTCGCTATTCTTTCATAGGCCGCAGCATCATCAATTTTTTCTACTTCAATGCTATCTTCGGCTTCTTTCAAGCGGAAAATAAATAATCCTTCCTCCTTGATCAGATCTCCTTCTACCAAAGCACCTACCACATAATTTTTATGTTCAAATTGAAACTCATCCATAACTGCCATTTCAATTTCCACACCTTCTTTATTCATTGTAGTAAAGGTAGCATATTCTCTAACTTCTTCCTGCATGCTTTTCCTCTCCTTCTTACCGGCCATTTCTTCCATAATTATTTACAAAAAAAGGATACTGCCCCGGCAATATCCTTCTTCTTAATGAGACATCGGGGATTCGAACCCCGGACAACTTGATTAAAAGTCAAGTGCTCTACCGACTGAGCTAATATCCCATTTTAATTATTAAGTGCAATGCACTTGAACAGGGCTAGCTGGATTCGAACCAGCGACTGCAGCAGTCAAAGTGCTGTGCCTTACCGCTTGGCGATAGCCCTATATATGACACCAAGCGTGTCATCAGACACAAACTGATATGGAAGGTGGATACTGGGATTCGAACCCAGGGCCTCCAGAGCCACAATCTGGCGCGCTAACCAACTGCGCTATACCCACCATGGGGATATATTCATATCCTAATGTGCTCGAAGGGATTCGAACCCCCGACCCACGGCTTAGAAGGCCGTTGCTCTATCCAGCTGAGCTACGAACACATGCGGATTGCTTCTGCAATCCGAAGCGGGTGATGGGAATCGAACCCACGTATCTAGCTTGGAAGGCTAGTGTTCTACCATTGAACTACACCCGCATATTAAGTTAACTAGTCGGGGTGACAGGATTCGAACCTGCGACCTCCTGGTCCCAAACCAGGCGCTCTAGCCAAGCTGAGCCACACCCCGTCGTGTTGCACACTGCCTGTTTTCCTTAACGCAAGGATTAGTATATATTAGAATCAGTTCACTGTCAACACTTTTTTTATTTTTTCTGAATAATATTTTTTATATTAAATATAATGAATCTGAAACTCCGGCTCCTCACTCTGATCCATTTCCATTATGATATAGGATGCCTTACGATTGCTCTGCCTTGGATAGGTTAAGCTACCCGGATTCATAACAAGTACACTGCCTATCTTTTCAATTACCGGACGGTGAGTATGTCCGTACATCACTATATCCATTCCTCTGGCTGCTGCTTCCCTGGCAAGAAATTCATGGCCGGTAGATACATAATACTGATGACCATGGGTAACAAAAACACGGTATTTACCAATAGTAAGCTGTCGTTCTCTGGGCAGGTCAGAAAAAAAGTCATTATTTCCCTGTACAATTTCTACCGGACAATCTACTGCCTGCGCTACGGTATATTCATCACCTTCCACATCTCCGCAATGAATCACCATATCAAGAGGCGCCCATTGTTCTACCAGATCCCGGTAAATACTCATACTTCTGTGGGTATCACTAATTATTAAAACTCTCACTTTTCTTTTCCTTCTTAATTATGTGGTAACTATTCAGCAGCTTCCTGCTTATATGACATCTTAATTAATTACTTTTTGTCTGTGGCTGATATTGTCTCAGAATTTCCTTCATCTGTACCAAAGCCTTACCTCTGTGGCTGATGGCATTTTTTTGCTCCATGGTAAGCTCTGCCGAGGTACATCCCATTTCAGGCAAATAAAAGATGGGATCATAACCAAAGCCGTTAGCTCCCTTTTCCTCATATCCTATTCTGCCCTCCATGGATGCATAGGTAGTCTGAATACTTCCATCCGGAAAATATGCTGCAATGGCACAAACGAATCTGGCTGTCCTTTTCTCATCCTCTACGCCATCCATTCTGCTGATCAAATGATTATTTTTTATAGTATAAGAAGTATCTTCTCCCAGATATCTGGCAGAATAAACTCCCGGTTCTTTATTTAAAAAATCAATTTCCAGTCCGGAATCATCAGCCAGAACAATTTCCCCGCAAATTTCACCTATGGCCTTGGCTTTAATAATTGCATTTTCTTCAAAGGTCGTTCCATCCTCTACTACTTCTGCACTGATTCCTGCTTCCTTCATGGATAATACTTCCCATTCCGGATCATTTAAAATTTCTTTAATTTCTTTCATTTTTCCCGGATTAGAAGTGGCAAAGATAATTTTTCTGCTCATAGTTTTCTTTCTTCTCCTCATCTATATTATAGAAGGATATTTATCTTATTTATTTTTTCTTGGTGGCTTCGGTCCCAAAAACTGATAAAATCTTGTTTGCATCATTCCGTTATAAATCTTTCTGTTTTTATCAGCCTTTCTTCCCATATCAGACTCCGCATTTTCATAGGAGGTTATCATATAAAGAGACCAAGTATCCATTTGTTTGAAACGTTCCCCGATAGTTTTATATAAACCGCTGAGATTTTCTTTTTCCTCTAAACGTTCACCATAGGGAGGATTGGTAACAATAAATCCATATTTCTTTGGGTGACTGAAATCCTTTACTTCTCTTGTCTGAAAATGTATCAGCTTCTCTACGCCTGCCAGCCTGGCATTTTCCCTGGCAATAGCTACCATATGAGGATCCATATCATAGCCCTGAATATCTGTTTCTATCTGAAGATCTACCATTTCCCGGGCTTCATCCAGGCAGTCATACCATTCTCTTTTAGAAATCATATTCTTCCATTCCTGGGATAAAAAGTCGCGATTCATCCCCGGCGCCATATTGGCTGCCATCATTGCTGCTTCTATGGGAAATGTACCGCTTCCACAGAAAGGATCCACTAAAATTCTGTCTCCCCTCCAGGGTGTAAGCTGCAACAGGGCTGCTGCCAGATTTTCTGCAATAGGAGCCTTTGCCGTTAACTTACGATATCCTCTTTTATGAAGCGAATCACCTGTAGTATCCAATCCAATGGTTACCTCGTCCTTCATTAAAAAAACACGCAGCGGATATGCTGCCCCGTTTTCTTCAAACCAGGAAACCTTGTATACCTGCTTCATTCTTTCCACAATGGCTTTTTTTATAATAGACTGGATATCTGAAGGACTGAATAACTTACTTTTAATACTTGCTGCCTTTGCTACCCAGAATTTAGCATCCGCCGGAAGATATTCCTCCCAGGCCAGTGCCTTTGTCTTTTCAAATAATTCATCAAAGGTGGTGGCATAAAAACTACCTACTTTTATTAGGATTCTTTCTGCACTTCGCAAAAAAACATTTCCTCTGCAAACGGCCTCCTCATCGCCCAAGAAGGTTACTCTGCCATCCTCTACCTTTTGAATATCATACCCTAAATCAATAATTTCTTTTTTCAGCACCGCTTCTAAGCCAAAATGGCAGGGTGCAATTAATTCAAATTTTCTCATATCCCTATATTACAGAAAAAGGATAGGTCTGTCAAAACCTATCCTTGTCTTTTCTTTTTATTTTATTTTTCCTGCTTAATATCTATTGCTCATGGAATCTTTACAGTTTGTGGAATTTTTGCTGTCCTTGCAATTACTCATATCAGACATTTTATTATCTGCTTTGTTCTGCGCTTTATTATATGCGTTACTTTCCTTATTCTGTGCCTTATTCATGCTCTTGTTAGTTTCATTTTTAGCCATATTGACTCCTTTCGGCAGCTTACCTGCACCTTACACTTATTGGTTACAGGAGTAGTATGGCTAAGTTCCGTCTTTTTATTCTTATTTATTTAAAAATTTTTGAAATAAGTCGTATAACAAAAACCACCATTAAGATTGGGAAGGCAAATCGCAGTAACCCCCCCAACAAGGCAAAAAACATACCTAAGATTACTACCAGAAAAGTTCCTAAAAGAATAGAGGAAATCCATGCCGGGACTACGATATTTCTTCCGTTAAAGCTATAGTTATGGACCTTTCTCTCCTGTTCTTTATCCGTTTCCACAAATTCATCTGCAACATATGGGGTATCTCCCACACCAACAAGGGTCTTGGCAATCAATCTGGGATCACCCAGCTCTCTCATGACCTCTTCTTCAGAAATCCCCTGTCTTAATCTACTGTCAATATACTCTGAATAATAGTGAACATGCTCTTCCACCTTGCTATATTCTAAATTTCCTACCAGACTTCTTTGTAAACTATTTAAAAATTCCTGTTTTAACATTTTGCCCTCCTAATGCCTGCGATATCCTTAACCACCTCTGAGGCCAAAATCAATCCAACCACCGAAGGCACAAAGGCACAGCTGCCGGGAAGAACCTTTCTTTCATTTTTCTCCAAGGCCTGCAATTGCTCCTGTGTCTGAAGCTTATGGACTACCGGCTCTTCCTTGGAATAGACTACCTTTACCTTAGTAATGTTTCTCTTTTTCAACTCTCTGCGCATCACCTTGGCCAAGGGACAGACACTTGTTTTCGAAATATCTGCTACCATAAATCCGGTAGGATCTAACTTATTTCCTGCTCCCATACTGCAAATAACGGGAGTCCCTGCTGCTTTTGCCACTTCCACCAGCTGTATTTTTCCTGTTACCGTATCAATACAGTCTACAACGTAATCGTATTCAGCAAAATGAAAATTATCTGCTGTTTCCGGTAAATAAAAACAACTGTGAGCCCGGACCTTAATTTCGGGATTGATGTCCAGTATCCGCTCTTTCATAACCTCCACCTTCAACTGCCCTATAGTAGAATGAAGGGCTACTGCCTGTCTGTTAATATTGGTGATGCTTACCCTGTCATGGTCAATTAAATCCAACGCACCTATTCCGCTTCTGGCAAGTGCTTCTGCCGCATGACCTCCCACTCCGCCAATTCCAAAAACTGCCACTCTTGCATTGGCCAATCTCTCCATGGCTTCACTTCCCAGCAAAATTTCTGTCCGTGAAGACCACTCTTTACTTTGCCACATCTTCCTTCTTCTCTCTTCCATATTTCTTAGGTGCGATTACTGCGTAACCTGCAATTCCTACAAATAATATAAAAATTGCTATAAATTGGGAGGTAGACAAACTTCCCACCTTGCCTCTGTCATCATTTCTCAAAAACTCCACAAAAAAACGACCGATGCTGTACAAAATCAGATAAAGAGCTGACACTCTTCCCTTGAAAGGCTTTTTAGAGGCATACCACAGCAGAACTGTCATAATAAACAAATCTCCTGCAGACATAATTAACTGGGTAGGTAATAACTTTACTCCGTTAGGGGCAAAATCAGAATTAGTAAAAATCACTCCGATACAGGAGTCTGTTTCCCTGCCATAACAGCAGCCTGCCAGAAAGCAGCCTATCCTTCCAAAGGCCTGAGCCAGTGCCACAGACGGAATCATTAAATCCAGATATTCCAGCACACTGATTTTTTTTAGCTTGCAAAAACCATAAATGGTAATTGCACCACCGATAATTCCTCCATAGACCACGAAACCGCTTCCTGATAAAAAGGTAAGAGGTGCCTCTACAAAGGCCTTCCACTGGGTTATAATAAATAAAATTTTGGCAGCTAAAAAACCTAAAATCACCGTAAAAAAGGTCATACCATAAATATGATCTGACTCCAATCCCAGCTTTTTTGCCCGATAATCTCCCAGCAAAAGAGCTGCCAGAACTCCTAAACCAATCATTAAACCATAACCATGAATAGTAAAAGAACCAATGGTTAAAATTTCATTATACATAATTTTCCTCTTATTTCTGTTTTTTTCCTCTTATTTTTCTTCCACTAAAGAGGTGCAGTGTGGACATCTGGTAGCCTTTAAATCAATTTTCTCACGACAATAAGGACATGTTTTTGTTGTCTCAGGTGCCTTTTCCTTCTTCGGTGTAAGCTTATTAATAAACTTAATCATAATAAAGATTACCAGTGCTATCAGTAAAAAGTTAATCACTGCTGCCAAAAAGGTTCCATAATTTAAGGTAGCTGCTTCCTCTCCCTTCCCCAGAATAATGCACATATGAGTGAAGTCAATTCCTCCTGTAATCAGTGAAAGTACCGGCATCATAATATCATTTACCAGGGAATTTACAATGGCAGTAAAGGCACCTCCTATGATTACACCTACTGCCATATCCATTACATTTCCTCTGGTAATAAATTTTTTAAATTCTTCCGTAAATTTCTTCATTTTTCTCCATCCCTTACAAACTAAATTTATCATTTTTCCTAACTACTTTATCACAAAACCTATCTGCTTTCAATGAAAGCACTTTAAAGCTTTTCTTAAAAAAAAATGAAAAAAGCTATCAGTCTCTTTAACCGATAGCTGTCTTCTTCCGCAATATTATACTGTTGCATAATAGAGATTGCCCATTAAAAGTATAGCAGTAAACAATAGCGCAAATAAAAAACAAAATAGAAATAACAGTACTTTCTTTCTACGTAATCCTTTCATAATGATGTCCCCTTTCTCGTCCTTATGTTCTCCTTTTAAAAGGATTTTACTTCCCATTAAGACTTACATCTATATCTTATAGGAAGAATCTGTAGAATTTATAAGGTTTTTCTGAAGGATTTTCTGAAGATTGTCTGAACTTGCACTTTTTATTTTTCATTTTTAATTATCCTAAACTATTTTTTATCAGCCCTTCGTAAAAATATCTAAAAACATTCCCTATCACA
>JAFYWD010000026.1 GCA_017558205.1 Lachnospiraceae bacterium
AAAATTCTGATTTTGATATTTCTAAGATGAAGGTAACCATTAAAGAAAAAGCAAAAGCAAAGATTAGCTGGGAAGAGCTAAAGGCCAATGGTTTTGTACTGCAGGAACAGGATATCAAGGTAACAAATGGCAGCAGTACCTTAACAATGGGGCAGGAATATCTGGTAGCAGGCTACGAGAAGGAAAAAGAGGTTGGAACGGCGACCCTTATTCTGGAAGGTAACAGCAGTATGGGATATCACGGAAAAAAACGAATCACCTTCCAAATTACCGGAAAAGAAATGAAGGAGTATGATACTTCCGTAGAGAAAAGCCTGTTAAGCTATCCCTATGAAGGGAAAGAAATTTTACCGTTGGAGGAAAAAGGAGTTTGTCTGCTACATAAAACAACGAAGGAAAGCCTTGTGTTAGGAGAGGATTTTACTGTTTCCTACAGTAAAAACAAGGATAAGGGAACGGCAACCATGACGGTTACGGGGAATCCTAAAAAAGGATATACCGGTACAAAAAAGATTACCTTTAAAATTACCCAGGCTAACCTGTCTCAGGAAAATGTAGTTTTTGCAGAAAATGGACAAAGTAATCTGGAAGCAAAGTTTATGAAGGGTGGAGTACGTCCCTCTGTACTTGTTACTGTTAATGGCAGTTTGCTGGAGGAAGGAAAAGATTACACGATAAGCTATAGTAAAAATAAAGGGATTACCCAGTCTGATACAGCAATTGTAAAAGTAAAAGGAAAGGGAAATTATACCGGAAATGCAGAATTAAAATTCAGTATTTTGAAAAAATCTATTAGTGACGGAGTATCCATTGTGGCAGCAGATAAGCCTGCAACAGACAAAGCAGGAGGCTTTGTTCAAAAATTTAAAGTCTATGATTCCGATAAAAAGCTATTAGGAACCGGAGACTATGATAAAAATAGTATCAGCTATTATCTGGTAGATCAGGAGACAGATACTATATCTGAGTTACCTTTGGATGTGAAGAAGGACAAGGTACCGGCAGGAAGTATCATTGAAATTCAGGTAAAGGCAAAAGCCGGCAGCAGCTATGATAAGGAAGAGGGAGCCGTAGCCAAAGGACGGTATCGTATTGTACAGTATGATCTCAGTAAAGCAAGGATTACCATAGCGTCTCAAAGCTATACAGGAAAGCCAATCATTCTTAAAGGAACCAAAGAAGAATTTACGGTAGCTAAGGTAGGAAATCAGGAGTTATTTGTGGATGGTAAACCACAGTTTGAAATTGTGGAGAACAGCTATATTAAAAATGACAGAAAAGGAACTGCAAAAGTAAATCTTCGTGGAATCGGCAGCTTTGGTGGTGAAAAGACAGTGAGCTTTAAAATTGTAGAAAAGGATATTACAAAAGAAGCTAACTGGCTGGAGGGAATTAGAAATCTGTTAGCGAATATAGAGTGGTAAGACTTAGAAGGGAATTAGAGAATTGGAAAACTCCAATGACCAGGTATAATGTCTTGAAGAAAGGAGGTTGTTATAAACAATGTATACCAGAATAATAAGTTGTTTCGTTGCTGCTGCAATGATAATTACATCTGCCGGAATGCCCGTTATGGCGAACACGTTATCGACAGATGTAGTAAAAGATTATGAGGTGCTGACAGACAATGATGAAATCTCATCGGATGATTGGGAGCCGGAAATAAGCGATAACGAGTTCTTGGAGGAAACAGAGAAAGCTTTCTTTGTTCATGAAGAAACAATAGATAATTTTAGTAGTAATGATGGAAATAATGAAGAGAAGATAGCTGCCATAGAAAATGCAACTAAAGCAGCTACATCTGCCAATGATTTGGATAATCTTGATGAGCAGATGGGACTTCCCATAGACATTTTAGATGAGGGTAATAAAGACAGAGTCGGAAACAACAAATATACAGGAGGTGAAGGACAGCCTGGAAGTGAAAGCGAAAATTATTACATAGCCGGTGCAGATATAAGTTCTGAAGAGACACAAAGCACAGATAGCTATGGTATTAAGACAACAGATAATACAATAAAAATTAATGCTTCAGGAATATATCATAATTGGGACGGGATATCTAATGTAACCCAGTTCAAGGATCCCAACGGCGGTATGTATTATGCAATTAATTCAGATACTACGGTGAAGATAGGTAAAGTGGAAGCAGGAGTACCGGTTTCAGAGATAATAATTCTGGAGAAAAAGCATCCTTTATTTGGTACTGCAATCTGTGATAGTAACGGCAATTTCTATCTTATAACAGGAGAAGAAAATAAGACCGGAGATACAAGTGTTGAAACTATTTTCATCTCCAAATATGACAGTTCCGGTAATTTTATTGCAACAGTGGGAGATAACGGAAGTTCAAGTCTGGCATCTTATTATAACAGCAGCTTTTATACCAAGATTCCTTTTTCAGGGGGAAATTGTGATGCTGCCATATCGGGTGATATTCTTACCGTTAATTATGCCAGAAAGATGTACAGTGATCATCAGAGTAATTCCGTATTTTCTGTAAATATCAGGGATATGTCCAAGGTCAGTGTGGGCACTTTTTATGAATCACATTCATTTGCACAAAGGGTGGTTCCTGTGGGAGCAGGGTTTGTGTATGTCAGTGAAGGTGATTGTTATGATAGAAGCTTTACAATCTATAATGTGAAAAAAACGAACGATGGATTTACGGGAACGGAAACAGGGATATTTGACTTCTGGGTGAAGGATGGGGCACTGGATGAATATAACATGTATGTCGTAAATGAAAATTTCGCTCATATGGGAGGTCTTACAGCACTTACTGATGGAAGAGTAGCCTTTGCAGCTCAGTCTGCCAGATCTCTGAATTCCGATGCTTCCGATGAGAAAGAAGATATTTTTATTCAGATATTTGATCCGTCAAAGAATCTCAGTACAGCTGACGCATTTATCACAGAAGGAATAAGGAGTGGGCTGGCAGGTCCCAATGGAAGGGACGAGGTAATAAATTATGGAGTAAAATGGCTTACTTCTCTAACGGGCAGCGAAAATATTTCAAATGTTCAGATTGTTTCTACCTCTAAAGATAAGATTGTTGTTTTCTATGAATATAAGAAGGATAACAACTACAAAGGAGTATATTATATTGTTCTTGATAAGGATGGAAACGTAATCCGGCCGGCTACTGTCTTTGATGCAAAGGCAATGCTGAATCCCTGCGAAATGCCGGTATATACAGATGGTATGATATGCTGGGTAGGAAATAAGTATAACGAATCAGGGAACAAGATTTATGCATATTCTCTGGAACTGGCGAGTGACAAAGAAGACATTGCCGGCGGTACCTATGCTGACGTTACCTGGAGGATAGATTCAGACGGAGTACTGACGGTTACAGGAGAGGGCGATTATGAAAATCAGCCACCATGGATAACCTACAGTGAATCAATCCTGGCTGCTAATGTTACATTATCCCAGGTAACGAATTTGAAAGATATGTTCTATGGCTGCAGTAATTTGGAAACAATTGATCTTAGCGGTTTATCTACATCAAATGTTACCGATATGACAAGGATGTTTGGAGGCTGTAATCAATTGAGAACATTGGATGTAAGCAGTTTTAATACATCAAATGTTACTAATATGGAAGGTATGTTTAATGAATGCAGTAATTTAATCACAATTGATCTTAGTGGTTTTGATGTATTGAAGGTTACAAATATGTCCGCGATGTTTGGAAACTGCAGCAGCTTAAAAAGCATAAAGTCACCCCAAAATTTGAAGTGCAATATAGAACTGCCGGAGGGAAATTGGACGAATAGGACTACAGGTGAAGACTCAGTCAGCAAAATATCTGAAAACACAGCAGCAGGAACTCTGTTTGTAAGTGATGGGTATGTAGATGCTGAGGGAGTTGAGATAAACAAAACAGAGCTTATACTTGAAAAGAATGAAATACAAGTATTAACGGCTCATGTTCTTCCTGATAATGCAACCAACAGGAATGTTAAATGGAGTAGTAATAAGAATGATATAGCAACCGTTGATGCAAAAGGGAAAGTTACGGCAGTATCAGCCGGAGAAGCAATCATAACAGTGACATCAGAAGATGGTGATTTTACTGATAGATGTATGGTAACGGTTCTCAATAAAAAGAGAGCAGATGTTGTCATAACAGAAAGCAATCCTGTTAACAAGTCTTATGGTGACAGTAATTTTACACTGAATGCAAATGCTAATAATCAGGGAACAGGTATCGGTGTATGGAGCTGGGAGAGTTCGGATGAAAGGGTAGCAACAGTATCGGATGAAGGAGTTGTTACGATAAAAGGTGTGGGAGAGAGTATAATCAAGGCACATTTTGAGTCAGATACCACGGAAGGTGAGGCAGTAATAACGATTAATGTTGCTGCCAAAACACTGGGGATTACATGGAACAATACCGATTTTCTTTATGATGGAGCTTCTCATAAGCCCACAGCAACGATCACCGGGGTTATCCTTGGTGATGATTGTATAGTTACTGTTTTGGGGGAACAAAGTGAGGCAGGAACCTATACAGCAACTGCTGCTTTAAGTGGGACTTCAAGTGACAACTATATTTTGCCGGAGAATCAGAGGGTATGTTCCTTTACAATAGGTAAAATTAATGTTTCAAATTTAACTATCACAGGGATTTCTGACCCTGCTTTCCTGCAGAAGGGGGATAAGATACAGCTTGGTGTAAGGGTGACACCTGCCAATGCGACAGATAGAAATGTTATATGGAGCAGCAGTAACCCTGAAGTAGTGGCGGTAGATGA
>JAFYWD010000279.1 GCA_017558205.1 Lachnospiraceae bacterium
AGCAGGTATTGCCCCGGATAGTGTAGTAGAGCACGGAACAGAGATCACTTTAAGCTGTGCGGAGGAAGAGGCAAAGATTCACTATACTACGGACAATACCACACCAACTCAGGAAAGTCCGGAATACAGCTCCCCTATCGTGATTACGGAAGACACAATCATTAAAGCAGTGGCATTCCGGGATGGATTTGAAAGCAGCGATGTGTTGGAGGTATTCTATACAGTAGCAGAAGAAAATAATATATATACCATTCAGTTTCATAAGAACAGTGATCAGGCCACGGGAGAAATGACACTTCAGACATTGCCAAAAGATAGTGTAATTATCTTAAATAACAATGCTTTTGTAAGAGAGGGGTATTATTTTACCGGCTGGAATACCAAAGCAGATGGTACGGGAACCTCCTATGAAGAAGGTGCCAGATTATTCGGTTTCGATATGGGAAGTGAAAAAGTTATTACACTGTATGCTACGTGGAGAAAAATAGAAACTCTGGATTACCCTACAGCTGATGTGCCTACAGGAAGTGTGGTAAGAAAAGGGAGAGAGGTTTCTTTGGACCATTCCTTAAAACAAGTACGAATCTTTTATACTACAGATGGCACTATTCCCACCACAAACAGTAATCTTTATACTACTCCGTTTGTGATTACGCAAGACACTGTTATTATAGCGATTGCAGTGAAAGATAATTATAAGCCCAGCGAGCCGGTCGAATTTGTCTATACAGTGGCAGAAACCGGAGAAATTTGGGAGGAAGATGTTCCCCAAGGCGGTTTGGAAGATATTCCGGAAGGACTGTGGATTGCAGGAATCAATAAAAACGGATATAAATATACTGGTACAGCCATCAAACCGGAAGTGAGAGTATATGACCATACCACACTTCTGAAAGAGGGGAAAGATTATACTATTACTTACAGTAAAAATGTGAATGTAAGTAAAGAGGGTAATGCGAAGAAAACACCGCTGATTACCGTAAAGGGAAAAGGCAATTACACAGGAAAAGATACAGCAGAATTTAAGATTAATCCCAAGAGTATTCAGGTGGATGAGATTCAGGTGTATGAGATAAGTGCGGCATATAACAAAAAGCAGCAAAAGCCGGTACCTACCGTTTATGATAATGGAAAAAAACTGAAAAATAAGAAGGACTACACATTGGAATATGTAGGACTTGGTACACAACCGGGAGCATTTCAAGAACCGGGAACTTATAAGATTTTAATCTATGGAACCGGAAATTATAGAGGAGTCAGAGCGTTAAATTTTGTGATCACGGATAATAACCTGATCAGCAAAGCTACGGTTAGTAAGATTAAGAACCAACCTTATCATCAGGGAGAGGAAGTAAAGCCGGAGTTTACAGTAAAATATAAAGGCAAGGAACTGGTGGAAAATTCCGATTATATCGTGACCTATCTGAATAATACAAAACCGGGCAAAGCAACGGTTGTGATCCATGGTGTAAATGCCTTTTCCGGTGTGAAATATGTGGACTTTAATATTGCGGAAGTTTCGATGAAAAATGCTCAGGTGTCAGGAATTTATGACTGTGTATATACAGGAGAAGAAATATGTTTTGATGATATTTCTGTATATGCAGACAGACAGTTGGTGGAAGGAGAAGATTACACCATAAGGTATCTTAAGCATAATAAAGTTGGCACGGCAACGGTTGTCATTACAGGGATTAATGGTTATACAGGAATTATAAAGAAGACTTTTCAAATTACTCAGTACAATATGGTAACAGATCCGGAGGACAAAATACAGGTTCACATGGAAGAGGAGACTGCATATGTGAAAGGTGGAGCGAAAGCAAAGGTCATTCTGAAATTTGGAAATCAAGTACTGAAAGAAAATGTAGATTATACGGTAAAATATAAAAATATGGAAATTGTGGAAGATGATGAGTATTATGAGAATGCGTTCCCCATGATTACCATTAGTGGGAAAGGGAATTTTAGTGGTTCGTTTGAGGAGCAGTACCGTATTTTAAGAAAAAATATTTCTGTC
>JAFYWD010000280.1 GCA_017558205.1 Lachnospiraceae bacterium
CCAATATGATAAGAAAGGCAATCTTAAAAGAAGAGGTGAAGGTAAATCCTGCCGCTCAGGTACCTGCCAGACCTCCTATTCTTTGCCCCGGCTGTCCTCACAGAAGTGTATACTCTGTGCTGAAGAAGCTGAAAATTCATGCAGCGGGAGATATCGGCTGTTATACCTTAGGAGCGGTTGCTCCCTTAAGTGTGGTAGATACCACCGTTTGTATGGGAGCCAGTATTTCCACCCTTCACGGAATGGAAAAGGCAAAAGGAAAAGATTATATTAAAAATTGGGTAGCCGTAATCGGAGATTCTACCTTTATGCATACCGGTGTAAACTCCCTGATGAATATGGTTTACAATAACGGTACAGGAACTGTTATGATTCTGGATAACTCCACCACTGGAATGACAGGTCATCAGGATCATGCGGCGACAGGAAAAACCTTAATGGGAGGAGAAGCTCCTATTATCAATATCTATCAGCTTTGCAAGGCTATGGGTATTAAAAATGTAGTAGAGGTAAATGCTTTTGATGTGGTGGAATTAGAAAAAGTAGTAAAAGAAGAAGTTGCCAAGGATGAGGTTTCCGTAATTATTACAAAATCTCCCTGTGTTCTGATTAAGGGTCTTACCTTCCCTACAAAGTGTAAGGAAGTTCCTGAAAAATGTGTAAAATGCGGTGCCTGTCTGCGTCCCGGCTGTCCGGCACTGACAAAAACAGCAGACGGAAAAATTACCATAGACCAGACCATGTGTAACGGTTGTGGTTTATGTATGGAATATTGTAAATTGGGAGCAATTGAGGAGGTAGAAGCATAATGGGCACACAGACTAAAAATATTATGATTGTAGGTGTGGGAGGCCAGGGTACTCTCCTCACCAGCCGTATACTGGGAGGAATTACCCAGGATGCCGGCTATGATGTAAAGCTTTCTGAAGTACATGGAATGGCACAAAGAGGAGGCAGTGTAGTTACCTTTGTAAGATATGGTGAAAAGGTGGCAGAGCCCATTGTAGAGGAAGGCCAGGCTGATATTCTGATTGCCTTTGAGATGTTAGAAGCTAAAAGATATGCTCACTTCTTAAAGCCTGACGGTGCTATGGTAGTGAATTTATGGAGAATTGATCCCATTACCGTAGTAACGGGAGCAGCAGAATATCCTGAAAATATTGTGGAAGATCTGGAAAAGGAACATAAGGTTTACAAAATAGATGCCATGAAGGAAGCATTGGCTTTAGGAAATTCCAAGGTATTTAATATTATTGTTCTTGGTATGGCTGCAAGACATATGGATTTTTCAAAGGAAGCATGGTTGAAGGTGATTGAAAATACCGTACCTCCTAAAACGGTGGAAATCAATAAAAAGGCATTTTTGCTGGGTTTTGAAGGAGAATAAAAATGATAACAAAGGTGCTGTTTCTTCTTTTGTTTTTTGCATCCATGATTGCCGTTGGCTGGTATTCCAGAAAGCATGCCACCAACGTAGATGACTTTGTTCTCGGAGGAAGAGGAGTGGGCCCCTGGCTCACTGCCTTTGCTTATGGTACCTCTTATTTCAGCGCCGTGGTTTTTGTAGGATATGCAGGACAGTTTGGTTATAAATACGGTCTGTCCGCTACCTGGATTGGAATAGGAAATGCCATTATCGGCTCTCTTGTGGCATGGGTGGTTCTGGGAAGAAGAACCAGAGTTATGAGTAAGCATTTATCGGCCTCCACCATGCCGGATTATTTTGGAAAAAGATATGATTCCCAGGGAATTAAGATTGCGGCTTCTGCGATTTCCTTTATTTTCCTGATACCCTATACAGCCTCCGTCTATAACGGCTTGTCACGACTGTTCGGAATGGCCTTTGAAGTACCTTACAGTCTGTGTGTAATTATTATGGCAGCCCTGACAGGAGTTTATGTGATCCTGGGAGGTTATATGGCGACTGCCATCAATGATTTTATCCAGGGAATTATTATGCTGTTTGGAATTGTGGCAGTCATTTGGGCAGTGCTGTCTGAAAAAGGTGGATTTTATCAGGCGGTACAAAGTCTTTCCATGATAGAAAGTGATGTGCCCCTTACTATGGGTCAGCAGGGAGCGTTTACCTCCTTCTTTGGCCCAGATTTACCCAATCTTTTGGGAGTTGTGGTTTTAACCTCCCTGGGAACCTGGGGACTTCCTCAGATGGTTCATAAATTTTATGCCATTAAAGATGAAAAAGCCATTAAATACGGAACACTGATTTCTACCCTGTTTGCTATGGTAGTATCAGGGGGATGTTATTTTTTAGGAGGCTTTGCCAGATTATTTGAATCGGAGGAGATTTATGACGGAGCCGGAAGTATTATTTATGATGCTATTGTGCCCAAAATGCTTTCCGGACTGCCGGATTTATTGATGGGGATTGTCATTGTACTGGTGCTTTCAGCTTCCATGTCAACCCTGTCCTCCCTGGTACTGACCTCCAGTTCAACCTTAACCCTAGATTTAGTAAAGGACCATATTATAAAAAATATGGAAGAGAAAAAGCAGCTGTTGTGGATGCGCATTTTCCTGGTATTTTTTATTGTAGTAAGTGTTATCATTGCCCTGGATCCTCCTACCTTTATTGCCCAGCTGATGGGAATTTCCTGGGGGGCTTTGGCCGGAGCTTTTTTAGCACCTTTTCTCTATGGACTTTACTGGAAGGGAGTAACAAAGGCAGCCGTATGGTGCAGCTTTGCCGTAGGAGTAGGGTTAACGGTAGCTAATCTGTTTTTAAAATTTATTTCGTCTCCCATTAATGCGGGAGCAGTATCCATGATCGCAGGCCTGATTGTTGTGCCTGTAGTAAGCCTAATCAGCCCCAAGATGGACAAGGAGAAGCTGGAGCACATTTTCCATTGTCTGGAAGAAAAGGTATGGGTAAGTAAAAGAAAGTCTATTGAAGAGTAGAAGTAGGTAACAGATAAGAAGAGAAGGAGAAAAAGATGCGTATTTTAGAGAATGAAAAGCTTATGGTTCAAATTGCTGATTTAGGAGCAGAGCTTACCAGTGTATTGGATAAAGAAAGTGGTCTGGATCGTATGCATGATGGTGATCCCAAGGTCTGGCCCCGTCATGCTCCCTTTTTATTCCCTTTTGTGGGAAGAGTAGTGGATGGTGTATATCGTGTGGGAGAAAAAGAATATTCCATGGACCTCCAGCACGGCTTTGCCAGAGATCTGGTATTGGAATGCGTGGAAAAATCTTATAAAAAGGTGGTTCATAAGCTGGTTTCTACGGAAAGTACAAAGGAAATTTATCCCTTTGATTTTGAATTATATATTACACATGAATTGGAGGAAGAAAATCCCAGATTATTAAAAATTAGCTGGGAGGTAAAAAATACGGGAGATCATACCATGTATTACTTTATCGGTGGACATCCCGGTTTTTCCTTACCGGAAACAGACCCTAAGGCCAAGGAAGAATATTATCTGGAGTTTGAAGGCAAGGAAAGCATTACTTATTTTGGAGTAAATGAACAGTCCGGCTTTGCTGCTCCGGGGGAAACAAAAACCTTACCTTTGGAACAGGGAATTCTTAAATTCCATCCGGATATTTATATTACCTTAATTTTTGATGAGCCAAAGTTTAGTAAGGTTCGTATCTTAAGACCTGATAAAACTCCTTATATTACCATGGAATGCAGCCAGTTTGAAGGCTTTGGTATCTGGTCCAAGGAGGAAGGAAATTATATTTGTCTGGAGCCCTGGAAGGGAAGAACGGATGACCATGGGTTTACGGGAAAAATTGATGAAAAATTCGGAGTTCAGATCTTAGAGCAGGGAGAAAGTCATTTAATTTCCCACAGCATCGAATTTCATAAATAAGAATTAAGAATAAATAAATCAAGGAAGGCATACCTTACTGTAGTAAAGAAAGTGAGGTATGCCTTTCATGTTTCAAAAAATAAAATCTATGGTAAAAGCAGTTGCAATCCCCCTCTTAGCCGGAGTACTTTCCGGATTTTTAACAAAAGATGCCATGGAACTATTTCAAAGTATGACGAAGCCACCCTTCTCACCACCCGGGTGGCTGTTTCCTGTCGTATGGAGTATTTTATACATCTTAATGGGGATAAGTTCCTTCTTAATTTATCGCAGTAATAGTGAAAATAAGGAGGAGGCATTGTCTCTCTATCTCTATCAGCTGCTTGTAAATTTTTTGTGGCCGGTGTTCTTTTTTTCCTTTGGCTGGTATTTCTTTTCCCTTTTATGGTTATTGCTGCTATGGTTTTTAGTAGTAAAGATGATTTCTGTATTTTACAAAATCTCTCCGGTAGCAGCCCTTTTGAATATTCCTTATTTGCTATGGCTTACTTTTGCAGCTTATTTAAATGCAGGAGTATGGCTGTTAAATTAGTATGACTGATACGAAGGAATTTAGGGAAAACTATGTATTAGTATGACTCCCTCTTCTCTTGGGGTGCAAGACAGAGAAAAGGGAGAGGATACCGGTAACAGGAAGCCGAAGGCTGAACTGTTACGGACAATGATCTGTAGAAGGAGAAAAGCCATGAAAAAAAGCGGAGTCTGGGAAGAAGAGATCAAGAAGAAAAAAATATTACCGGGAGGCTGCTCCCTTATGACCTTAAGAAGCAAGGAGGGAAATCCCTACTGGTTTCGTACCTGTGATATTACCTTTGATTTAAGAAGGGAAGGGGCAGGAAAGGGAATAATAAAAAAGGGAGAGCTGATAGAATTTGAGAAAGGTAAAGGCTTTGAGAGCAGATATGAAATCCTGGGAATTTCTTATTGCAGTAAGACAACCTGGCTGTTGGATGGGATGAATGAAGCAGGACTTTGCGGAGGTTTGTTAATGCTTCCGGAAGGTCTGGGAAAGTCTGATAATGGAAAAGAGGCAGATGATGGGGAAAGATGGGAAGAGGTAATGGCTATGGAAGCAGTTACTTATTTTTTGGCATCCTGTAAAAATATAGAGGAGATAATTTCCAGGGCTAAGATTGTGGAAATTACCAACATCCCTTATGGAGAAGAAATATTGCCTGCTACGGTGCATTATCATTTTATGGATGGTTCCGGCAAGGAGGTTATCCTGGAGGCAGCAGATCCCGGGTGTCCGGGAAGGTTTCGTATCTATCAGGGAGAGGAGGTACTGGGAATTATGACAAACTCTCCCACCTATGATTTACAAAAGGAAAATCTGGTAACCTTCCTACAAGCCTCGGTAGAGCTTCGTGGACTGAGTGGGGAAGAGAGAGAGGGCTTAACCTGGGATGGAAAAGGTATTTCGGATAACAGGGGAAGGAAGGCAGAGGAAGAAAACAGATTTTTCCCGGGCAGTTATACCTCCCGGGATCGTTTTCTTCGCCTGGCACTTTTAAAGGCCTTAAATTACAGCGGAAATCATTGGAGTAAGGAAGAGATTCTGGCAAGAGGTATCAGTCTGATGAATACCGTAAGGGAGCCGGATAACAGAGGAATTCTCCATTATCGTGGGATAGTAGCAGGAGAAGAGGGAAAAATAGAAACGGTAGGAAGAGAAGACAGTAAAACCTATTATCTTGTCATCTATGATGTAAGGGAGAAAACTTGTTTCCTTCAGTGGTTTGATGAATTAGAGTGGACATGCTATACTCTAAGGAATAATTGATATCATATTATGAAAATAAGAAATTGTTACAAAAGGACTGCCTTCAAGAGTATGCTTGGGAGGCGATTCAATCAGACTGTTATGGAGAAGAAAGGATAAAAAGGATGACTGCTGTAAAAGGGAAAAACACTGGAAATAAAAGGACAAGATTTGCTTTTCTCGACACTTTGCGGGGAATGATGCTGGTAAGCATGATTTTGTACCATGGCTGCTGGAATCTTGTTTATCTTTACGGAAAGGACTGGCAATGGTACCGCTATTCTAAGGGAGCCTATTTCTGGCAGCAGAGTATTTGCTGTACCTTTATTTTTTTATCAGGCTTTTGCTTTTTGCTGGGAAAAAGAAAGATAAGAAACGGACTTTTGATATTTTTCTCCGGTGCTCTTGTATCTGTGGTAACCGGTCTGGTCATGCCTCAGAATATGGTACGTTTTGGAGTATTAACCTGTATTGGTTCCTGTATTTTGTTGACAGCTTTTTTGGAAAGTCTTTTGATTTCCTTACCTGCCAGGCAAAGTGCCTTGATCAGTCTGCTACTGTTTATTTTTACAAAAGACTTGAATCAGGGCTTTATAGGTGTGGGAACAAGACCCTTGGTAAAGCTTCCGGCAGGCTGGTATAGCTCCTCTTTTTCGGCCTATTTAGGATTTCCTCCGACAGATTTTAGCTCTACCGATTATTTTTCCCTACTTCCCTGGCTGTTTTTATTTTGGACAGGCTTTTTTGTTTTCCGCCTTCTGAAAAGCACAGGTATTTGGAAGTTAAAGCTGATGCAGCTAAGCATACCGCCCTTCGCTCAGCTGGGGCGTCATTCTCTTTTTATTTATCTGGTGCATCAGCCCATTCTCTACCTATTAGGAGAAATATTTTTGCAAAGCTTGAAAAAATGAAACTTTTGATAATAAGAATCCATCTCTATTATAGAAGATGCCCGGGAAGCTTCTTGTATGACTCACTCCAATTGCAAGCAAAATAGCTTGTTAACCGGTGTGAGTCATACTAACGACAAAGGAGGAAATGCAGTGAAAAGCATTTATGATGAAACTGTAGATTATATTGTAAAAAATCAGGAAATGTTTTACCGACTGGCATACAGCTATGTCCAAAATAAAGAAAGTGCACTGGATGTAGTACAAAATGCCATTTGTGTAGCCCTGGAAAAATGTGATACCATTAGGAATCCTGCGGCTATCAGGACCTGGTTTTATCGCGTTATCGTAAATGAGGCTCTGCAGTATCTTCGCAGTCATAAAAGGGAGATTTCCTATGACCCGCAGGTGATGGGAGAGGAACTTTTGAAGCAAAGCTATGAAGAGAAATTTGGAATGGAGGAAAATGAGATTTATCAGAAGGTTCTGGCTCTTCCGCCCAAAATAAAGACAATTGTCGTACTAAGATTTTATGAGGATTTATCCTTAAAAGAAATAGCTGAGATTACACAGGAAAATCTGAATACCGTAAAAACAAGACTCTATCGGGGACTGGCAGAGCTTGGAAAACATTTTAAGGAGGAGCCGGTATGAAAGACATTGAAAAAAGTAAGATGATTTATGATAATATTGAAATACCAAAGGAACTGAATCTGGTGGTACAAAAGGCTATTGCAGAAGCTGAGGAAAAAAGACAGAAACAGACAGTGATAAGCTTTGAAGAAGAAAAAGCAGAAACTCAGGAAAAGAGAAAGACAAAGAAGGGCTTAAGAAAAGCATTCCATTATTCCATGACTACGGCAGCAGCCATGTTTTTAGCCCTTGTAGTAGGCTTAAACAGTAATGAAGCCTTTGCCATGGAAATGGCAGCTCACCCTGTATGGGGAGGGCTGGCAAGAGTCCTGACGGTACGTTCCTACCACGGCTTTGATCAGGTAAAGGGAATACAAAAGGATATTGAGGTACCTCAGATTGAACTGGGAGATCTGGGGCAGGCAGCAGGAGGAGCTGTGGGACAGGCGAATGTAGATATTCAAAGAATTGTAGACAGCCATCTTGTTCAGGCAGAGCGTGACTTTGAAGAATATAAGAAAAGCTTTTTGGAAAATGGAGGGAGTGAAGAAGAATGGGACGGAAGAACCATGGATCTGGATGTAAGCTATGATATCAAATATCAGCAGGAAGGAATCCTCTCCCTGGTATTATCCTATAGTGAGGCCTCAGCTTCTGCTTATGAAAAGGCTTATTACTATAATATTAATTTGGCCAATAATGAACAGCTGACCCTGGAGGATTTTTTAGGTGAAAACTACGTTACCATAGCAAATGGGCAGATTAAGGCTGCCATGAAGGAGAGAATGGCAGAAGAGGGAGCCTATTACTGGGGTATGGGAGAGGAAGATGACAGTGAAATGGAAGGCTTTACCACAGTAGATAAAAATACCAGGTTTTATGTGAATCAGGCAGGAAATCCTGTGATAACCTATGAAGAGTACGAGGTGGCTCCCGGATATATGGGAATCCAGGAATTTGAAATTATAAAAGAATAATAGCTCTGAATAAAAATGGGTAGTAAAAAAGGGGCTGTTGCATTTGCAACAGCCCTTTTTTATTTAAAACCAAATATTGAAGTTCTGATTAATCAGTATAATTATCAAAATATCCCTGAATCAGAATGATAGGAGTTCCTTTATCTCCGGAACCACTGGTCAGGTCACACAAGGAACCAAGAAGATCGGTTAACTGTCTGGGAGTAGTACCCTGGGCTGCCATGTTTCCTACCAGATTACCTTCTTTTTCCTTAATACTCCTGGAAATGGCTTCCTTTAAGGCTTCTCCGCTTAAGTTCTTAAAGTCGTTATCTGCCAAATATTTTAGCTTCAGCTCATTAGGAGTTCCGTGTAAGCCGGCAGTAAAGGCAGGAGAAACAACCGGATCGGCAAGCTCCCAAATTTTACCCTGAGGATCCTTGAAGGCACCGTCGCCATATACCATAACCTCTACATGCTTATTCGTAAGCTTTAAGATTTCCTCCTGAATAGCTTCTACCAAATCCTGACATTCTCTGGGGAACAGCTTAATCTGATCCTCCGTAGATTTATTAGAGCCGAGAAGACCATATTTTTCATTATAGCCACTGCCGTTTACGGAAGCAGTCATAATATCATCCATACCGCAAACTACTTTGGCTCCGCCTTCCTTTAAAAGACGTTTTGTTCTTTGTCTTGTGTGAATATCACAGGTAAGAATGCAGTCAGTATAATTTAAAATGGTTTTTGCCTGATTAGCAAAAATAATTTCTACCTCTGCTCCTGCTTCTTTAATAATATCGGAATAGTATTCCACGTAATCTACACCGGTAAACTCATGCTTATTTTCACCAAAGAGCTCACGGTATTTATCTAAGGTAAGAACATCTGTATAAGGATTGATTCCGGCATCATCCAACTGGTCATAGGTGAGGAGAGCATTTCCTACTTCGTCGCTGGGATAGCTTAACATTAACACAACCTTTTTAGCGCCCATGGCAATACCCTTAAGACAAATTGCAAAACGGTTACGAGATAAAATAGGGAAGATTACACCAATGGTTTCTCCGCCTAATTTTGTACGAACATCCTCTGCAATATCCTGAACGGATACGTAGTTTCCCTGGGAACGGGCTACGATAGATTCTGTTAACGCAATAACATCCTTGTCCTGTAAGGAAAAATCATGAGCCTTTGCAGCATCCATAACACTAGTTACTGCAATGTCCACAAGATTATCACCTTCACGAATAATAGGACAACGAATTCCTCTTGAAATTGTACCGACTTTTCTTTCCATAAATGTACACCTCTGTTTCTATTAACTCGATAATGAGTAGTATATCTATCAACAAGGTACATTATACATAGAAGAAAACAATATGGCAAGAAAAAACCTTTGGAAAATGATACAATTACCATAAATAAAAACAAACTTTTATGCAAAAAAAACAAAACAGGAAGGAAAGTTTTTTATGAAAGAAAAAAAGATTAAGCTATTGATATTTGATTTGGATTCTACCCTGGCACCCATAGGAAAGGGAATGGGAGAAGAGGAGCTGCAGGCTTTCAGAGCTATTGACAGTCTGGGAATTCCCATTGTTGTGGCTTCGGGAAAAACCTGTGATTATCTTTGTGGATTTTTACGCCAGACAGGCTTAAGGGAGCCTATTATGATAGGAGAAAACGGAGCTATGATACGCTTTGGAGTGGATCTTCCCCCAAAACAGCATTATCAGGTACCAATAAGTGAAGAGGCAGTGAAATCCCTGAAAAGAATCAGGGAAATTTTAGATGAAAATTTTTCCGACCTTTGGTATCAGCCAAATCTTACCCAGGTAACGCCCTTTCCCAAAGAAGAAAAGAGTCTGGATGAGATTGGAAAATGTATCAGCAGATATGAAAAGGAGCTGACAGGAATTGTTATTCACAGGCAGTCTGACTGCTATGATTTTGTACCTGCCGGCATGGACAAGGCAGTAGGAATTTCTTTTTTACTGGATAAAATGGGCCTGTCCTGGGACCATGTTATGGCTATCGGCGATGGAGTAAATGATTACGGGATGTTTGAAAAAGCCGCAGTGGCACTGGGAGTGAAAGTAAAGGAAGAAAATCGGGTAGAAAAGAATTTTACAAGTACCAAAGAAATGCTTCACTATGTGCTGGAATATCTGTCATAAAGTAAGGAAAGAATTACGCATTACTAAATATGTATTCATCACTGTGATTTGTTAAAATATTAAGAAATCTAAAGAGATTCTAAAGGAAAATTTTGTCAAAAATAGACAAAAATCATTGTATATAATAGCAATTCAATAGGAAATGGATTGAAGCTTTTCTTATAATACTATATAATTTGGACAAATTTAGTTAAAGGAGGTAACAATGAGAAGAGGATTACTTAGCATGTTGCTTGCCATGGTGGTAACGTTTACATCGGTAGACATGGCAGTATATGCGACAAATGACAGCCCGGTTTCTGTAGAGACAGAAGCACAGGAGGCACAGGAAATAGAAGTCCCGGGTATAGAGGTTCAGTCTTCTGATCTTTCTCATGTTTCAGCTGCCAACGGCAGAATTGAAAATGAGCAGGGCGGAATTGACTGGGCTATCAACTCCGAGGGAGTTCTTACGGTAAAGGGAAAGGGAAATATTGCAGAGGACAATATTAACGGAACCCTGATACCCTGGAGTGGTAAGGATTTCACAACAGCAGTAATTGAATTGGAAGAGGTTACAGATTTATCTTACTTTTTTGCTGATTGTAAAAAGCTGACAAGCGTTGACTTCAGCAAAACCGATACAGGCTATGTTACGGATATGAGCTATATGTTTAACGACTGTTGGGAGCTGAAAACCCTTGATTTATCTGCATTTGATACGGCCGATGTTACAACTATGCAGGGAATGTTTTCAGGATGTAAAAATTTAAGAGAAGTAAAATGGGACAGTAATAAATTTGATACTTCCAATGTAACTAACATGAATTCCATGTTCATGGGATGTATTCATTTAACAAAGGTGGATGTTACCGGTTTTAACACAGGAAATGTAACAGATATGTCCTCCATGTTCAGATCCTGTGCCAAATTGCCGGCATTAAATCTGAGCAACTTTAATACTTCCAAGGTTACAACCATGGAAAATATGTTTTGGGAATGTACAACCCTGGCGGAATTAAACCTGTCCTCATTTAATACTGCCCAGGTAACCAATATGAGTGAAATGTTTAAGGGCTGTAGCGATTTAACTGCTTTAGATGTAAGCAGCTTTCATACAGCAAATGTAACAGATATGGCCAATTTATTCAGCGGCTGTATGAGTTTAAAAAACCTTGATCTTAGCAGCTTTGATATGAGTAAGGTTGCCGTAGTGGGAACCTTTATCGGGGGAACTGATTTCCTCTCCAATGCCAATACAGCACTGGAAAGTATCCGTACTCCTAAGAATTTAAAGAGCAGTGTAACTCTTCCGGCAGCCACAGGAGAAACCTGGTACGATGCGGCAGGCACAAGAGTAACCTCTCTTCCTCAGAACAGTGGAGAAAGTGTCCTGCTTCAGAAGAATAAGCAAGCAGAAAAAGGACTGGCTGTAGCGATCTCTGATACCTCCGCCAGACCGGTAATTACCATTACCTTTGATCAGGAGGTAAGCATTAAAGAGTTCTCACTGAAAATTGATAATAATATAGTATTAAATACTCAGAACTGGTCACAGGATTATCAGGCAGACACCAGAAAGGTTACCTGGCAGCCGGCAGAAGATCTGGCAGAAGGAAACCATACCTTAGAACTGAATGTAGAGGATCAGTCAGGACATAAGCTGGGTACCCCTGTTACAAGAACATTTTTTGTACAGGCTCAGGGAGGAGGTTCCGAGACTCCTGATACGCCCACTCCTTCCGGAGAAATTATCAGTAAGGTAGTAGTGGTTGTAAACGATAATTATATTCGTGTAAGAGCCTGGTCTCCTTTTGATGATGTGAAGTCAGTAGAGGCTTCTGTGACAGAAAAATATACAGATAGTGCACAGGAGGAAACACAGAAGTGTGAAATGAGCCTGACAAACGGTTACTATACCTGTCTGATTCCCAGAAATAAACAGGAGCTGTCAGAGGTTACGGTAACAGTCAAAGCGACAAATGAAAAAGGGGAAAGTCATACTACAGAGCCTGTAAAGGTAGCAGTAGAGGCTGACCTGGATGACGATCAGGTAATCAATGATCTTTGGGTGAAATTTGTAGACGGTAACGGAAGTGAGAAAAAGGAATATATCTATTCAGGAAAGGCAATTAAGCCTCAGATTGAAGTTTATGAAGGAACTACCCTTCTTACTCTGAATAAGGATTATACCGTTTCCTATAAAAACAACAAGAATGCGGGAACAGCAACTCTTAGTGTAAAAGGAAAGGGTACTTATACCAAGAATGCTGAGGTGCAGTTTATCATTCACCCTAAAGAAATTGCCAATAGGGATATTAATGCACCGGCTCAGGTTACCATTGATGCCATGGCAGCAGTGGAAAAGAACAAGGTGCAGAAATTAGTACCTGTGATTAAGTACGGTACCATCAAGCTGAGCAACAGCAAAAACAGAGATTTCAAAGTTACCTATCCTGATACGGCAGAAGGCGCTTATCAGAAAGCCGGAACCTGGAATGTTGTAGTAGAAGGTCAGGGTAACTA
>JAFYWD010000027.1 GCA_017558205.1 Lachnospiraceae bacterium
ACGAACTACTGCATTCATTCCCGGTGCATCTCCGCCACTGGTCAGTACACCAATTGTTTTAATTGTATCGGACATAGGTACCTCCTAATGTTTTCCAAATTCTTTTGTCTATTTTAACTCTTTTTCTTTTGCATTTCAACTATTATTACATGTCAAATTCCCCCAAGGATATAAACCCTTCCTTATACCAGTCTGACATTTTCCTCACCCAAAAGAGCTGTCAGTTTCTGTAAAATCAAGGTATCTGCTGTAATATTATGATTCGGCGGAAGAGTTTTCATGGATTTGGGATTTTCAATATAGAAAACCACCTGATCACCGCCCTCGGAAGTTCTTAAAATATCCATAATCTGCTGTTCTCTGGCTGCAAATTCTTCTCTGGTGGCAAATTTCAGCCACAGCTTCTTTGGCATCTCATCAAAGGCAATAATATTCTCACAAATCAGCTTTCCGTCCTTTTCCTCCTCTGCCTGAACTCTTCCCGTAAGAAAGATCTTAGCTTCCTCCATAAGCTTACTGCTGTATCTGTCATAAACCTTGGGGAAAACTACTGCTTCAATACTTCCCACCGGATCCTCCACCGTTAAAAAGCTCATGACCTGATTATTTTTCGTATATTTGATTTTCTTATCAGTGATCATTCCTCCGATGGTTACCTTAGCTCCGTCCTGTACCCTGATGCTGTTTGTTTCTTCATCCCAGAGAAAATCAGCAGTGGTATTTGTAATATGCTTTTTCCAGAGAGCCTCCTGCTCCTCCAGGGGATGGCCGCTGACATAGATTCCCAAGACTTCTTTTTCAAAAGCCAACAGCATTTCCTTGGAATATTCCCCTATCTGTGGCAAGCGGATATCAAACTCACTCTTTTGTTCTTCCTCTACCAAATCAAATAAAGACAGCTGTCCTGCCATATTATTCTTTTTATCCTGATGAATATGATCCATAAGCTGAATATAAACAGTCATAAACTGCTTTCTGGTACCTCCCAGGCTGTCCAGGGCTCCGGCCTTAATCAGGCTTTCAATGACTCTCTTATTGACATAGCCCTGTTCATCACGGGTAATAAAATCCTGCAGATTGGAGAATGCTCCACGACTTCGTCTTTCCTGTACCAGGGCTTCAATTACCGGTCTTCCTACTCCCTTTACTGCAGTTAAAGCATAAAGGATGGAGTTTCCTTCTACGGAAAAGCCTGCCTCTCCCTTATTAATATCCGGAGGCAGAATTTCAATTCCCATCTGTCTGCAGGTAAGAATATATTCGGAAACCTTTCCCGGATTATCTATTACCGAGGTCAAAAGTGCCGCCATAAATTCTACCGGATAGTAATATTTCAGATAAGCTGTCTGGTAGGCCACTACTGCATAACAGGCCGCATGGGATTTATTAAAGGCATACTTGGCAAAATCCATCATATCATTATAAATCTGAATGGCCACCTGTTCCTCAATCCCTTTATTGACACAGCCGGGAACTCCTTCCTCTTCGTTTCCGTAAACAAAGTTGGCTCTTTCCTTTTCCATTACCGACTGCTTTTTCTTACTCATGGCTCTTCGAACCAGGTCACTTCGTCCCAGGGTATAGCCGCCCAGATCACGTACAATCTGCATTACCTGCTCCTGATAGACAATACAGCCGTAGGTAGAGGATAATATCGGTTCCAGCTCACCACAGGGATAGGAAATGGAGGAATGATTATCCTTTCCCCTGATATACTTAGGAATAAATTCCATGGGACCGGGGCGGTATAAGGAAATTCCCGCAATAATATCCTCCAGACTTTTGGGCTTCAGCTCCTTCATAAAGCTTTTCATCCCTGCGCTTTCCAGCTGGAAGATTCCATCTGTCCTGCCGGTACCGATGGAGGCAAGTACTGCCACATCCTCATAGTCTATCGCATCGGGATCTATGGTAATCTGTCGGTGCTGTTTTATATTATTGATGGTATTTTGTATGACCGTAAGAGTTCTCAGACCCAAAAAGTCCATCTTTAATAACCCCAGCTCTTCCAAGGTAGTCATGGGAAACTGGGTGGTAATAGATCCGTCACTTCCTCTGGACAAAGGCACAAACTCATCTGCTGCCTTAGGGCAGATGACTACTCCCGCTGCATGCATGGAGGTATGTCTTGGCAGCCCCTCCAGTCGTTTACTCATATCGATCAGATATTTTACCTGCTCATCCCGGGTATACAGCTGCTTAAACTCCGGGTTCATCTCCAAAGCCTTTTCTATGGTAATATTCAGCTCATTTGGTATCATTTTGGCAATCTGATCCACAAAGGCATAAGGTAAGTCCATTACCCTGCCTACATCACGAATCACACCCTTGGCTGCCATGGTACCAAAGGTAACAATTTGAACCACCTTGTCCAAACCGTATTTTTCTCCTACGTAATCAATGACCTCCTGTCTTCTTTCAAAGCAGAAGTCAATATCAATATCCGGCATGGAAACTCGTTCCGGATTTAAAAATCTTTCAAACAGCAGGGAATACTTAATGGGATCAATATTGGTAATGTGAAGACAGTAGGCCACAATACTTCCGGCAGCGGAACCTCTTCCCGGTCCCACAGGAATTCCACGGCTTCTGGCATAATTAATAAAATCCCATACAATGAGAAAATAATCCACATAGCCCATGTTCCGGATAACTTCCAATTCATAATCAAGGCGCTGCTTCAGCTGAGCCATTTTTTCTTTATTTTCAGTACCGTCGCTTCCCTTTTCTTCCCTTTCGTATCGTTCCTTCAGCCCCTGATTACACAGATGCGCCAGGTAGCTTTCCTGGGTATAGCCCTCAGGAACCTCAAAATGCGGCAGCTTGGTGACCCCAAACTCAATTTCCACATTACATCTTTCCGCAATTTTGGCCGTATTTTCAATAGCCTCAGAGCAATTAGGAAATAACTCCCTCATATCCTGCTCACTTTTTACATAGTACTGTCCGCCCTCATAGCGCATTCTGTTTTCATCTGATAATCGCTTACCGGTCTGGATACAAAGGAGAATATCATGGGATTTTTCATCCTCTGCATAGGTATAATGGATATCATTAGTAACTACCAGTGGAATTCCCGTTTCTTTGCTGATGCGAAGCAGACCCTGATTCGCCATTTGCTGCTCCTCAAAGCCATGATTCTGCATTTCCAAAAAGAAATTATCTTTTCCGAAGCATGCCTGATATTTCAAGGCCGCCTCTTTTGCCTCTTCATAAAAGCCCTTTAACAGATTTCTGTTAACCTCTCCTGCCAGACAGGCGGAAAGGGCAATAATCCCTTCATGGTACTGCTCCAGTACCTCCATATCCACTCTGGGCTTATAATAGTAACCGTCAACGAAGCCCTTACTTACAATCTTCATCAAATTGGCATAGCCCTGATTGTTTTCAGCCAACAGAACCAGATGGTAATATCTTTCTCCCGAGGAGCCGGCCTCTTTCTCAAAACGGGAGCCATTGGCCACATATACCTCACAGCCGATAATAGGCTTAATTCCTTCCTCCCTGGCAGCGCGATAAAAATCAATGACACCATACATAACTCCATGGTCTGTAATGGCAGCCGAGGTCATTCCCAGCTCCTTCACTCGCTTTACATATTCTTTTATTTTATTGGAGCCATCCAGCAGACTGTATTCTGTATGGACATGCAGATGAGTAAATGCCATAAATTACTTCCTTCCTTACAAGCTTATTTCATTATTATAAAAAAAGCCTTCCATTATTGCAATGGAAGGCCTTTCGTTTTCTTTTATTTCTTCTTATAAGTATTTTTTTAATACCTCTACCTTGTCTAATGCTTCCCAGGGAAGATTTAAGTCATTACGTCCGAAATGTCCGTAAGCTGCTGTCTGCTTGTAGATGGGACGACGAAGGTCTAACATCTTAATGATTCCTGCCGGACGCAGATCAAAGTTCTCACGAACGATTTCCACTAAACGGATTTCGTCTAATTTGCCTGTTCCGAAGGTATCTACTCTTACGGAAGTAGGCTGTGCTACACCGATAGCGTAGGATAACTGAATTTCACATTTATCAGCCAGTCCTGCCGCTACAATATTTTTTGCCACGTAACGTGCTGCATAAGCTGCAGAACGGTCTACCTTGGTACAGTCTTTTCCGGAGAAGGCTCCGCCGCCGTGACGCGCCCATCCGCCGTAAGTATCTACAATAATTTTACGTCCTGTTAAACCGGAATCTCCGTTAGGTCCTCCGATTACGAAACGTCCGGTAGGATTAATAAAGTACTTGGTATCCTCATTTACCATATCCTGAGGGATAATGGGATCAATTACATATTTTCTGATATCCGCATGAATCTGCTCCTGGCTGATTTCAGCTGCATGCTGGGAAGAAATTACCACAGCATCCACTCCTATCGCTTTACCATTTTCATCATATTCCACGGTAACCTGGCTCTTTCCGTCAGGTCTTAAGTAAGGAAGGGTTCCGTTCTTTCTTACTTCTGTTAACTGCTTTGTCAATTTATGAGCTAAAGCGATGGGATAAGGCATATATTCTTCTGTTTCGTTACATGCATAACCAAACATCATTCCCTGGTCTCCGGCACCGATGGCTTCGATATCTTCATCTGACATCTGATTTTCCTTGGCTTCCAAAGCCTTGTCTACTCCCATGGCAATATCAGCAGACTGCTCATCCAGTGCTACAATAACTCCGCAGGTATTGGCATCAAAGCCCTTTTCAGAAGCATCATAGCCGATTTCCTTAATGGTATCACGAACTACCTTCTGGATATCTACATATCCTGTAGTAGTAACCTCACCCATTACAAGAACCAGTCCTGTAGTAATGGCAGTTTCACAAGCTACACGGCTGTTAGGATCCTGTGCCATAATGGCATCTAACACAGCGTCTGAAATATTATCACAGATTTTATCCGGATGTCCTTCTGTTACTGATTCGGAAGTAAATAATCTCTTTTCCATAGTTGTCTCCTTTACTTTGAAAAGTATTTTATCTGTTACAAACTAAAAAATCCACTCATTCATAAAATAAGCGGACTAAGTGCAATACTCAAATCCTCTTATTGTTCGTCTTACACGCTCAGGCTGGCACCTTCCCATACGGGGGTTGCCGTGGCTTCATCGGTCCTTAATACCTCCACCACTCTGAATAAGAGAGTTGAACTTTATTGAATTTACGTCCCACTTACCATACTAAAAACTATTCCCTCTGTCAAGATTTTTTCCAATATTTCTTTTCTCTGCTAAAATAAAGGGGTAATTCTTGACAAAAGTATACATAAAAACTATAATTTTTTGTAGGTATTGTTAATTTTTAGGAGTATAATGGATATAGTATGAAAGAGGTTGAATTTAAAGACCTTGTTTCGGGAATGATTTTGGCTCGTAATATCTGTGACCTGAAAAAAAACGTTATCTTTCCTGAAGGATATGTTTTGACCAGTAAAGCAATCACTAAGCTGTCATTCTATACTGTCTCTTCCATTTTTGTTGAAGAGCATAAGATTGATGAAGTCAGCAGTATGTTTTCAGGTCATCGTCCTTACTCCCATCTTGTAAAAAGAAGTCCGGAATTCCAGCGGTTTGCCAAGGACTTTGAGCGGGATGTATACAAATTCCGTGACCATATCAATGATGTAGTGGAAAGAAATGCACCTATAGATATTCAGGATCTTATGCGTGATACTTTGGCCTTGCTGGATAATGCCCGTGGCAAGATACATATTTTTGAAATTTTATATAACATGCGTCAATATGATGATTCCACTTATGCTCATAGTATTAATGTTGCTTTAATCTGCAATGTACTGGCTACCTGGCTTCATATGAGTAAGGAGGATGTCTTTTTGGCAACTCAGTGTGGACTTTTACATGATATCGGAAAGCTTAAAATTCCTGAGTACATTATTAAAAAACCCTCACGTTTAACCGATGAGGAATATAACATTGTAAAAACCCATCCTTTGGCAGGCCACGATATTCTGAACGTTTATCATCTGGATCCTCATATACCTCATGCCGCACTGATGCACCATGAACGATGTGACGGCACCGGATATCCCTTCGGACTTACAGGTGACAAAATTGACCGATTTGCAAAAATCGTATCTATTGCCGATGTATACGACGCCATGACCTCCTCCCGGGTTTATCGTCATGGTCTATGCCCCTTTAAGGTAATTTCCATTTTGGAAAAGGAAGGCTTTCAGAAGTATGATACGGAAATAATTCTTACCTTTTTACAAAATGTATTGGATGGTTATATTTTAAATCTTGTCCGTTTAAGTGACGGTAGGATCGGAGAAGTTATTTTAATCAATCGTTCCGCCCTTTCCCGTCCTTTAATTAAGTGTGGTACCGACTATGTGGATCTTAGTCTGGAACCACCCGAACTATATATTGATTCCATTTTATAGGGAAAGGAGTTTACTACATTATGAAAAAATTATCACCTTATCAATTACTTCCCGGAATGAAACTGGCTTGTGATGTTTATACCCACGGTGACCACCTGTTATTGCCGGAGGGATACGTATTAGATGAATATGCAATTTCAAAATTACAGGAAAGTGTGGGAAGTGTAAAAATAGAACAGCCGGCTACCCGCTCAGAGCAGATTCAGAACAGCCCGGAATTTGTTAATTTTTCCAAAGCCTTTGTTGCGAACGTTTCTGCTTTTAAAGAAAATCTGAATGTAGCTGTTACCAATTGTGATTCCCTGGATACTGACGGACTGTTAAACAGCACCTTATCCATGATGGACAATGCAAGAGGCGCCCTGCACATCTTTGATATGCTTCATAATATGCGCCATGTAGATGATTTAACCTTTGCCCATAGCTTAAATGTAGCTTTAATCTGTAATGTACTGGCTGAGTGGCAGGGTATGAGTAAAGAAGATATTGAAACAGCAACTCTTTGCGGTCTGCTTCATGATATCGGTAAGCTGGTACTTCCGGAAGAAATTATTAACAAAAAAGAAAAGCTGAGCTATGAGGAAATGCAGATTTATAAAAAGCATCCTTATGAAGGCTTTAAGATTTTGAAAAGCAAGGGTGTGGATTCCCGCATTGCCAATGCTGCCCTTATGCATCATGAACGCTGTGACGGAAAGGGTTATCCTGTGGGCTATACAGCAGATAAAATCGACGAATTTGCCAAGCTGGTATCTATCGCCAATGATTATGATACTACAGCCTCCCACAAATCAGATGCCAAGACTCCCTGTCCATTTTCTGTAATTCAGATGCTGGAAAAGGAAGGACTAAGAAAGTATGACAGCTTTTTCGTTATGACCTTCCTGGAAAATATTATTAACACCTTTATTTCCAATACGGTACAGCTAAGTGACGGAAGAACCGGAGAGGTAATTCTTGTAGATAAGAATCATCCTTCCCGTCCTTTAATTAAATGTCTTGACGGTTCCTTTATTGATCTTCGCAGAGAACCGCTTTCTCTTATTATCGAAAAAATTCTTTAAAAAAGAATTCATAAAGAACTAAAAAAGGAGCCGATCCCTAATATCTTTCAAGGGATAAGCTCCTTTATATTTTAAGCTGCTTTTATTTTTTAACCTACTTTTAATTTAAACTTCTGAATCTCACGTTCCGTTTCCACACGGGCTATCTGAGCTCCTAAATGCTGCAGCTTCAACTCAAAATCCTCATACCCTCTTTGAATAAAATGAATATCATCTACCAGGGTAAAGCCTTCTGCTGCCAGTCCTGCCAATACCAAAGCTGCTCCTGCTCTAAGATCCGGCGCTGTCAGACGTGCTCCCGTATATCTTCTTGTACCGTTAATAATTGCTGTATTACCTTCCACCTTAATATTAGCTCCCATTCTGGTAAGCTCATCTACGTAACGGAAACGGTTTTCAAAAATACTTTCCGTTACAATACTGGTTCCCTGAGCCATGGCCAAAGCCACTGCAATCTGTGGCTGCATATCTGTGGGAAAGCCGGGATAAGGTAAGGTTTTTACATGAGTAGAGCGTAAGGGCTTGGAAGCCACTACTCTTACTGCATCATCTGATTCTTCTATCTCGCATCCGATTTCCATCAATTTTGCAGAAATAGATTCCAAATGCTTGGGAATAACATTTTTAACAGTAATATCTCCCTTAGTTACTGCTGCTGCAAACATAAAGGTTCCGGCCTCAATCTGATCCGGAATAATAGCATACTCTGTTTTATGAAGTCTGCTTACTCCTTTTATACGAATAACATCCGTACCGGCTCCTTTAATATTGGCTCCCATACTATTTAAAAAGTTGGCCAAATCTACTACATGTGGCTCTTTTGCCGCATTTTCAATTATTGTCTGTCCTTCTGCCATAACTGCAGCCATCATAACATTGATGGTAGCTCCCACAGAAACTACGTCCATATAAATATGACCGCCTTTTAAGCACTCAGCCTTAGCAGAAATCAGACCATGGGCAATATCCACCTGGGTTCCCAGGGCTCTCCAGCCCTTAATATGCTGGTCTATGGGGCGGCTTCCAATATTACAGCCTCCGGGTAAAACAACCTCTGCTTCTTTATATTTTCCCAGTAAAGCACCAATCAAATAATAAGAAGCACGGATTTTTTTTATCAGATCATCCTCAATCACATGACCATGGATGGCAGATGCATTAATCTTAATGGTATGACGATCTAAATGTTCAACTACTACACCAATACTTTCCATTGCCTGCAGAAGGGCATTAATATCCCTTACATCAGGCACATTTTCTATTACAACAGTTTCATCCGTCATAATGGAGGCTGCCAAAATCGGTAATGCTGCATTTTTAGCACCACCTATTTCCACTTCTCCAACCAGCGGATTTCCACCCTTTATTGCATATTGTTCCATTACTTACCTCTTAACAAACAGTCTACATATTACCATCATGTAAGTATATCACATAATTTCATTTTGTAAACCTACAAACTTTTGTTTGCTTTTCTAACGCGGTTTTACTCCAGATAATTTAACGGATTTACCGGATTACCTCCCATCCTCAGCTCAAAGTGAAGATGCGGTCCTGTACTGATCCCTGTATTACCGCTAAGAGCTATCTTTTGTCCCTGTTTTACTGTACTGCCTACAGAAACCAGGACTCTGCTTAAGTGGGCATAGCGTGTTTCTACACCACCGGGATGGCGTATATAAACTACGTAACCATATCCTCCTCCCCATCCGGCCTTGGTAACCGTACCACCGGAGGCTGCCACTACCGTACTTCCTGTAGGAAGTCCCCAGTCAATTCCCTTATGGTTGCTGGAGGCACCTCTGGTAGGAGATGTTCTTCTTCCAAATCTGGAGGTCAGTCTTCCTCCGGAAATTGGCTTGATGAAAGTAGGTGGAATCTTTGTTCCTCTTTCGATAATCTTAGGAACTGCTTCCATTAATACTTCTTCTTTTACAACCTCTTTGCTGATTTCCTTGTCATTACGATAGGTAATCTTAGCCACTGCCTTTCTGAAACCTGTAGAAGGCTCCTGTAATACCGCTTCCTGAGTTGTATACCAGTCATCATTATCCACATATTGAACAGGAGCATCATAGCCTTCCTCTAAATACAGCTGTTCTGTGCGTATTACCGAAAGCTCAGGCTCAGGAACGGTAACAATCAGCTCCTGTCCCACCCGAATCATGGAGTTCTCATTCTTAACACTGTCATTTAATTCAATAATCTTATCCAGCGGAATATTAGTTTTTTCCACGATGCCAAATAAGGTATCTCCGGCCACTACCTCATATACCTCATTTACTTCTTTATCCTTTGTTACCTGCTCTATAGCCACCTCAAGAGGAGTCAAAGCCTCCGGTAACAGAAAGGCCTCGACTACTTCCACGCTTTCCGCAAAATTAATCTGCTGAATACCATATTCATAATCTTCAAAAGCCAGCTCCACTTCAGGCTCCATTGAGTCAAAGATATCTTCTATATATTTTTCTACTCCACTTTCAAAAAATACCTCTGTTTCCTGCTCTTTTACTTCTTCCTTTTTGTTAATCTGAGCAGTCAGAACATGAAGCTCTCTGGTAGGGTCCAGTACCAGCTCCACACTGTATTCATCCTTGGTATCATACTTATCCAGGGCAGCATTTAAAAGCGCTCTTACCTCATCACTGCTCCCAAGATTTACACTGTAATCATCCACCTTCACCGTATAAGCCGGCTGCAAGGTGGGTACAGAATTCTCCTGAAATACTCCTGCTACACGATTTAATAAATCTTTTTCATCATCAATTTTTCCAAAAAATACCTCTTCTCCTACAATTTCCAAATCCGTATCAATATACAGAAGCTCCTTACTCTGCCCTACGATCATCTGTCTGGCCTTTGCCATAATTTCCATAATCTGTTCCTTAGAGGAGGCGGCACCTATTTTGGACTCATTCAGATAAAAGGTAAAATAATTATCTCCCGGAATTTCATCTGCGAGAATTCCCGGAGCATATAAAAAACAACCAAATGCCAACGTCAGCATTACCCTGATAAAGGTAACCCGAAGCCTTTTGTAATTCTTACTAAACTTTATCATATCTTAAAAATAAGCCATTCTTTCCACATTATATTCACTGTAACAATTTTGTAATATCTACATATTAACAATATTTTTTTTCCTTGTAAAGTATATCTTATAATGTTAACTTAAGATTAAGATTTCCAGGAGGCGGTCATGGTTCGTATAATATGTCATATCAATGGTAAGTATTGATAAGTGCTATATGGATTATAGCCCAATTTCCCGACTCTATACTGTTCCCTTGGATGCCGCCCAAATATTATACCTTCCGTACTGCCTCACATCAGACTCCCCTGCCCTATTCTACAGATTCTGCTACCATAATATATGAAACAGCCTGCAAACTGTTCCAACAGCTTCGGGATGAAACACCTGCCCGGCTTTTAGTAAGACGTACCTCAAAGCTTTCACAAGCGGTGCCCCTAAACAAATGAGTCTTTTTGATTTTTCAGATTTTAATTCTTAAAAAAGACCTGACCGGTATTAGCAATACCTGCCAGGTCTTCTTATGTTTCTTATTTTTTTCTTACGGAATAACCAAATTTACCAAGTTCTTTTCCCAAGGCAAAGTATGTTCCGTGGGAATAGGTAATCGGGCGGCTTTCTTCCAAATGAAAGCTTCCCTTTTCATCCATATATTTATCATCTGCCTGAACAGCCACAATCTCAGCAATAAACATATCGTGGGTTCCCAAGGGCTTTATTTCTACCACGCGACACTCTATATTCACAGGACTCTCCAGGATTCCCGGTGCCTTTACCTTTAAAGAAGGTGAAGGCGTCAGATTCATCTCCTTAAATTTATCAACATTTTTTCCGCTAACCACTCCACAGTAATCTGTGGCCCGAAGTAACTCCTCCGTGGTAAGGTTGATGACAAAATCTCCGGTTTCTTTAATCAGATTATAGGAGTATCTGCCCGGTCTTACAGAAATAGATACCATGGCAGGATCACTGCAAATAGTACCTGCCCAGGCTACTGTTAGCATATTGGGCTTTCCTTCTTTATCACAGCAGCTGACAAGAACTGCCGGAAGGGGATAAAGCATATTCCCCGGTTTCCAACTTTGTTTTCCCATATTACCTCCGTTATATTAAAACACTTTATACTTTATCATAAGGGTAAGAATAATATTCCCTGCCGCACATAAAAATGCAAGTACAGAAAAAATCACTGCCGGCTTTATGATTTGTTTTCCATTTTCTTCCTGACTTTTAATTACTGCTTCCGCTTTTTTGCCTACCTCTTCAACTACCACAGCCTGTACATTACGATAAACCTTTACATTCTCCTTATGAAGAAACTCATCTGCCTGATGGAACCATTTTTCCACATTTTTTTGATTGGCTTCCGTTTTCTCCGTCAGCTGCTTTACCAGCTCAGACAGCTCTTCGACTGCTTTTGCGGTTTGGGTAATGGTCTCCTTTTCTTCCGGCTCCATTTTCCCGGCAGTTACCTGTAATTCCTGAAGCTTTTGCAGACTTTCTTCTGTCAGCTTTTTAATACCTTCATTTCCTTCTGTCATCAGATCATGAAGCTGTCTGGCTGTCTGTGTATTGGTCACCTGCATTTTCTGCATTTCATGAAGGCAACGCTCATACTCCGCTACCTGTTCTCTTAATCTTTTTAATTCCCTTTCCTCAGCAACGGAATTGGCCTTGATGACTTCTCCCGCAATAAACTTCTGTGCCAGTTTGTCGATAAAATTATCCATTTGCAGCCTCCTGTTCCTTCTCCGATGTTTCTTCTCTCTTTTACGGCTCTACCCGACCCTTGAAAGCAATAATCTTTAATCATCCATGTATTTTAACATATTTATTCCATTCCTACAATGATGAACAGGATATTAGTATTTAATGCTTTTGTTGATTTTGTATACATTTTTCCTATGTACTCCCATACATTTATGCTTATTAACTAGTTTTTTACATGTTGTTCATAATTTGTTCATATTCATATGATAGAATTATTTTAGGTCAAAAACTTATGTTTTTGTTTTGTTACTAAACTTTAGATGAATTTTTTCATAATAGCCCGGGTGCCCCAGCGGTACCTGGGCACTCCTCATTTTTAGACTAATTTATAGCCTTTTACCCTCCCTTTCGGGAGAATAAAAGGCTTTCTTAATTAATATCCTGAAGCTGCTGATTCAAACGAAGCATCTTGGCATCCAAATCAGAAATCATACGGGAGCTTTCTACCAGCTCATCCTTAATATCCTGCGGTACATTTCCTTCAAACTTATAGTTGATCTTATGCTCAAGTGTAGCCCAGAAATCCATGGCTACTGTACGAATCTGAATTTCTGCCTTTGCATGAACCAATCTGTCCGACAGATAAATAGGAACTTCCACCAGCATGTGATAGCTTTTGTAACCACTGGGCTTAGGATTCTTAATATAATCCTTAATAGTGATTACCTTAATATCATTCTGGTTACGAATCATGGCAGCAATTTTATAAATATCTGAGGTAAAGGAACAGATAACTCTGATACCTGCAATATCGTTAACATATTCCACCATATTTTCAATAGTCGATTCATAACCATATTTCTTTAATTTTTTAACAATGCTTTCCGAGCTTTTAATTCTGGATTTAATATGTTCTATGGGATTATAACTATGTACATGCTGAAACTCATCATTTAAAATTTCCAGCTTTGTACTGATCTGCTTCAGAGCAGAACTATAAATTAAAATAACCTCCGTCCAGCTATCTGCCGGAGAATTGGATTTTTTTGTTTTATCCATGGCTACTCCATTCCTTCCGGTTATTCATCGGAATTACCCGACATTACTATTCTATCATACTTCTTTGCACTTTTGTAAGTTTTTCCTAATTTTTTATAAAATTTTAAATATTTTTTTTGCATTTTTTCAACCTTTTTCGAAGAAATACTTTTTTATTCGCTATTTTCCTGGTTTTTTTGTCTTTTCTTTTTGTTTTCCGGCTGTTATGATATCATCATTAGATTTATAATATGCAGGAAGGCCTTCTAATATGAGAATATGGTTTAAAATTTTTAAAGAGAACAGATTACAAAGAGACCTGGTGGTGGAAAATAATACTGAAGATACACGTACCCATAAAATAATGAATGCTTTGGAAAAATGCTGCTATGAACTGGATTTATCAACACCAATTTGGCTGGATTCCACTATTAAGGAATTTCAACGATTGGGAAAGACTCGTTTCCGTGCTGATGCCTTTATTGAAGAAGTCGATTTTGATTATCTGGAAATTCACGTAATAGAAGAAGACTGAGACAAATTGCCCCAGTCTTCTTTTTATCTTATCATTCTTCAATCCTTACGTCTAATCCCTTCCTGGCAATGTTTTTTGAGGAATTACTACCTATTACTATTATTCCTCATATCCATTAGGGTTATTGCTCTGCCATCTCCAGGAATCTTCACACATCTCACGGATTCCGTTTTCTGCCTTCCAGCCCAGCTCTGCCTCTGCCTTCTTAGCATCTGCGTAGCAGGTAGCAATATCTCCCGGCCTTCTGTCCTTAAATACATAAGGAAGCTTAATATTATTAGCCTCTTCAAAGTTTTTCACAATATCAAGAACACTGTAGCCGGTTCCTGTTCCCAGATTATAAATATTTAAGCCGGAATTATCTTCAATTTTTTTCAAGGCCTTAACGTGACCCTTTGCTAAATCTACTACATGGATATAATCTCTTACTCCGGTACCGTCATGAGTATCATAATCATTTCCGAATACCCCTAACTCCTTTAATTTTCCTACTGCTACCTGGGTTACATAGGGCATCAGATTGTTGGGAATTCCATTAGGATTTTCTCCCATAGTACCGCTCTTATGTGCTCCGATAGGGTTAAAGTATCTTAAGATTACCACGTTCCATTCCGGATCTGCCTTCTGGATATCACTTAAAATCTGTTCCAGCATGGACTTTGTCCAGCCGTATGGATTGGTACAGGTACCCTTAGGACAATCCTCTGTAATAGGAATAAAGGCAGGATCTCCGTAAACGGTAGCAGAAGAAGAAAAAATAATATTTTTGCAATTATGCTTTCTCATAACATCTACCAGGGTCAATGTTCCGGCAATATTATTTTCATAATACTCCCAGGGCTTTGCTACAGATTCTCCTACTGCCTTTAAGCCGGCAAAATGAATACAGGAATCAATGGATTCTTTTGCAAAAATATCCTCCAGGGCTTCACGATCCAAAATATCTGCCTTATAAAAGGGAACCTTTTTCCCTGTAATCGCTTCTACTCTTTCCAGTGATTTCTCACTGGCATTACATAAATTATCCAATACTACCACATCATAGCCTGCATTCTGCAGCTCCACCACTGTGTGACTTCCGATATAACCTGCTCCTCCGGTTACTAATATTGCCATATTCTACCTCTCATTCCGCCCTTAGGCTTTTTATTTACTCATAACAGTATTACTTTTTTATATTTTTAACTTCTTTACTTCCATAGT
>JAFYWD010000281.1 GCA_017558205.1 Lachnospiraceae bacterium
CCCAGTATCACATTGTAATATAAATACCCATTTGTCGGGCAACTCATTCTATAGTTTTCAGCTTATATACAATATAGGGATTCTCCCCCGGACAGACTTCCTCTATTCGGTTAACCTCTGTCTTTATCCCCTTATCCCGGTAGAACTCTGTAAGAAAGCTGACATCCCGTTTTTCTTTTGCAATAAAATAAAACGGCTCCTCCAACAACAGACTGTCAATCCCGGTATCCTCCGGTATTTTCATCTCCTTCTGCTGCTCCTTCAAAGAAACATAAAAACTATTTTTTGCCTCCTCCTGCAGAGGGCTGTTGCAAATCCACCCTCCCGGGTAGTCATAATTACGCATCCTATTGTCAGTAGTTCCAAACATTTGATCCGTAAAATCTACCATAGAGTAAATATCAATGTAATAGTAGGAGGAAGGATGCTCCTTCATATAAGCCTCCAGCTTTCTCTGATTCGTTAAAGTATTCTCTCTTGCTGCAAGCTCCTGTTCCAGTTTCTTTCCTGAAACAAACATACTTCCCAAAGACAACAGCAGGAAAATACCCAGAATGCCAATTCTCCCATAGTTCTTCCTGTCTTTCACCGTCATCCCTTCCATTTCCTTTAATAAAAGGGACAGCAAAATAAAAAACTCCAGTAAATATAAGGGGTGGGAAACTCTGATTACTACTCTTTCTGCCCAAATCAGATAGGACCAGCATACACAGCGGGCTGCTAACAGTAATCCTAATTTTCCTGCATATTCTAATTTTCTTTTTTTCACTACTGCCAGAACCGCACAAAGACCATAGGCTGTCAGCACATAGATATTGTAGGGTGCTTCTTCTCTTGACAGAGGAAGTCTGATTAAATCTTTCACTGTAGTTTTCAGCTTTTCTGCCATGCCTCTGCTGTTTCTTCCCTTTTCATTATAGTCTGCTATAGTTAACAGGGTTTCTGTTGTAATCTCATCAGACAATCCAAAATTATAGTTATCGATTAATTGGTAATCAGAATAGCTGATTCCTTTTTCTTCATAAAAATCACCGGCTTTTTCGTAGGAGGGATACCAGGTATAATCATATACCTTGGTTCTTGCATCAAAAAAATCACGAAAATCCTTCCAGTCTTTCCTGCTGTAAGCCAGGGAATCCCAAAGCAGCAAGCCTCCCATGGAAAGAAACAATACTGCCACAAAGGCGAAATATTTTCCATATTTTTTTTGGAAGAGAATTTGGGGGAAGCCCGGCTGTCTCTCCTTTGTTTCCTGTCTTTCCCTTTTCACCTCTCCTGCCATGCAAAACAAACCGCTGACAGCTGCCAAAGGAAGACAAAGTGCTGCCATCTCAGGACGCAGCATAAAACCTAAAAGGTAAGAAATACCTGCCGGCAGGTTACTTGAAAAAAAGCTTTTCCACTCTTTTGTGGGTGTTGTGGTTACCATCCAAAAGCAGGCTGCCATACACAGAATACCGCTAACTGCCGTATACTGTAGCAAAACCAGCTCCCGCATCATAGTGCCGGCAAACAGAAAATAATAAAAAATTGTAATACATGCTCTCTGCCTTTTATCCTGAAAAAAATTCAGGCTTTTATAAACAATCATCCAAAGACTGACGGACAGTGCTGTCATAAGAAAAATGGAATAGACCGGAGAAGCCGGAAAAATTTTATAACAAAAAGCAAGAAAGGCTCCCAAAGGATATAACAGCTGATTGGTATGTCCATCCGGTGTACCCGTGTATCTTCCGGAAAGGATATCTCTAATCACCAAATCATCATTGATATCAAAGTAAAAATCAAAAGCACCGGATAAATTCGCAAAAAGATAAACAAGTAAGCCGGCGGCCAATATACTATTGTAAACTTTATCGCTGCTGTACTTTTGCTCCATCCCTTTATTCTCCCACTAAAAATAACGCCTATTTTCCTTTTACAAGGTTCTCCCTTATTTCATAAATTCCCTGATACAATTACAAATATAATCTACCTGCTCCGGTAATAAGCCGTAATACAGGGGAAGTCTTACCAAACGTTCACTTTCCCTGGTAGTATACTCATCTTCCCCATGAAAACGTCCGAATTTCAAGCCAGCCGGTGCTGTATGCAGGGGAATATAGTGAAATACCGTTAAAATCTCCTTTTTCTTCATAAAATCAATAAAGCGGGAGCGTTCTTCAATATCCTTTAGCTTGATATAAAACATATGAGCATTATGAACACAGTGCTCAGGAATAGTAGGAAGCTCTAATTTTCCTTCTTCCTGTAAGCTTTTCAGGCTTTCATAATATCTGTTCCAGCTGTCTAATCTGTTATGATTCATTTCTTCCGCTATTTCCAGCTGAGCCCAAAGGTAAGCTGCATTCATATCACTGGGTAAATAGCTGGAGCCGTAATTGATCCAGGTATATTTATCAATCTGCCCTCTGTAATACTTACTTCTGTTGGTTCCTTTTTCCCTGATAATCTCAGCCTCTTCCACATATTCCTGATCTTTGATTAAAATGGCTCCGCCCTCTCCCATGCTGTAATTTTTTGTTTCATGGAAGCTGAAGCAGCCAAAATCACCGATGGCACCTAAAGCCTTTCCTTTGTAGGTAGCCATAATCCCCTGGGCCGCATCCTCAATCACCCATAAGCCGTATTTTTCAGCCAGCTCCATAATTTTATCCATTTCACAGCCTACACCTGCATAATGTACGGGTACGATCCCAACCGTTTTTTCCGTAATGGCAGCTTCTATTTTATTCTCGTCAATATTCATGGTATCCGGTCTGATATCTACAAATACCGGTGTTGCCCCTCTAAGTACAAAGGCGTCTGCCGTTGAAACAAAGGTATAAGAAGGCATAATCACCTCATCCCCCGGCTTTACTCCTGCTAAAAGTGCTGCCAGCTCCGTAGCATGAGTACAGGAGGTGGTAAGAAGGGCCTTTGTTGTTCCCGTATTTTCTTCAATCCATTGATTGCATCTGGCGGTAAAGCTACCGTCACCACAGATTTTCTGTGCCTCAATGGCTTCCTTCATATACTCTAATTCTTTCCCTGTAAAGGGCGGTACATTAAAGTTAATCATCTCTACTCCTTTTTCTCAAAAACAAAATAACGTCCGCTTTCATAGGTCAGCCGGTAATGGTTGCTGCTCACATATTCTTCCACCAGCTGCTTTTTCTTCTTACCCTGTTCTGTGATATATTCCTTTTCTCTGATTATCACAACAGGATATTCTTCCATTTCCTGCAGCTGCTTTTCTATCTTTCCATAGCTTTCTGACTCCAGATCAGGCCAGGCTGTATGAATTGCCGGTGCCATTCCCGTAAGAAAGCTAAGTCCCGGACAATCTCCCAACAGCAACAGCCGGTTGCCGTCAGAACTTTTATCCAAATGTTTCAAAAGTCCGGACAGCTCTTCTCCGTTTTCCACCGTGGTTTTCATTCCGGCCAAAACTGCCGGCTGTTGAAACCGATACTCTCTCTTTTGTCCATCCATGCCGTCTCGGAATACAAAATTTTGATGAAAACCAATTCCCTGTATTAGAATCATTAGTCCCAGTACCGTAACCATAGCCTTCCAGGGAAAGCTTACCCTGTCTGCCAGTCTTCTTTTTTCCCTTCTTCTTAAAAGCTTCACATAGGTATACACAGTAACCGGTGCTATAAAAAACATATTATTCAAATTCTGATAGGTATAATTATTGCTTCCCAGTGGTGTAATGGCCAGTACTATGGCAGAAAATACTGCCCACAGCTTTTCTTCCTGAGAGCTTTTTGAGGATATCAGAAGATATCCTGCTCCAATCCAGGCCAGATAAAGGGCTATCATTCCCCATTCATACATACTGGTATAATCCTCATAGTAACGGAAGGTAAACATGCCTCTTCCCCAAAGAAATCTCAGCAATACCAAAATTCCAAGCAGGTAGGAAGCTTTCTTCAAGACTTCCCACCTTCCCTTACAGCAAAGAAACATGGCAGTTCCCATAAAGATCCCGAGCACCATCAGCATCACCCATTTAGAGGTTCTTGCATATGCCTGAAAGGTGCTGAGAATCATTCCAAAGAGAGTATAGCTTCCGTCCTGTTCTCCCACACCGCCCAGTCCTGTAATCATTTCTGCCAGTCCGCTGATTCCATATTGCATTAATATCCCCATCAGGGGAATTATCATTCCCAAAAGATAACCGCTGATACAATAGGCTGTTTTCCCAAAGATTTTTCTCAGCTTTGTCTTCTTTATCCATAGATAATACCAGGCTCCTGCAATCAAAGAAATCTGGGTAAGATTGGGAATCCTGACAAACAGATTCACTCCCAGAAAGAAGCCTGCTGCCAGAAGACAGCTGTTCTTTTCCTCCACCAGCCCCTTATATAAAAACAGAAGGCCTATGGTAAAGAAAAAATATGTCAGATAATTATACAAAATACCTGTAGGAATCCAGCAATAGCTGACAGCAATCAGCTGTCCCAAAAAACAGATCCAGGCAGGCATCCATTTTCTAAAAAAACTGTAGGCCGTAACAGAAGTAAGGCTGACAAATATGCCTGTATACCACTTCATTCCCAGCACCGTTGTTCCAAAGGGAAGCTTTGTTAACAAATATCCGATGACATTAGATACATAGGTGGATACGATCCACATTCCCTCCATCTCGGGAAAAAACCGGAAATTGGTCAGACTGTACAGGCTGTCAGAGACATCCACTCCCTGATTTACCGTTAAAAAAGGATAAAAAAACAAAACACAGGGAAATATTACTACCGTAAGTATTTTCTTATTGCTTTGATAGAAATTACTAAAGTATTTCACTGCTGCTTCTTTCCTTTCTTTCTTCCTATTATCCGAAAAATACTATATCTGATATAATCAGCTGCAATTCCTGCCGTAAATACCAGAAGAACCGTAAGTATCATATGAGGCAAAAACAGATAGCTGTCTTTCACCTTCTCTATTCCAAACCATGACTGCCATAAATTTCTGACTGCCATATTTTCATGAAGCAAATATACACCGAAGGTGTAGGGGGCTATTTTACTGCACAGCAGTCCGAAGCCTCTCTGGGGAAATCTCATATAACGAAAGCCATAGAATAGACCTATGGATGAAATCAATACTAAAATATGATTATAGGAAAAAGTCATATCCATGGCATAGGAAAGGGGAAGACCCTTTCTGCTTAAAAATCCCAATAAAGCACTGTAGCAAAAAATTAACAGGGTACCTATACCGTATACCAGCAAACCTTTTCGTATTCTGTTAAACCAGGGAATACCGTATAATCTCAAATAGCAGGCGATCAAATAGAGGCAGACAAACCAGCCAAAATCATAGCCATATTTATCTGTGGGGATTTTCACCGGAATGACAGATTTCCCTATACTGAAAAATAACAGTAACAGAAGAATAATTCTTCTTAGCTCCTGCTCCTTCAGATGTTCTACCGCCATTTTTATAATGGGAGATATCAAATATAAGATGATATAGGCAGTAGCAAACCAATAATGCTCCATCTGAAAGGGAAAAATTACCGCCAGCCAGTCATAGAAATCCCATGCCTTCACATCTCCTACGGAAAGACAATAGCATAACAGCGGAATAACTAACGAATAAAACCACACCTGACAAACCAGCTGCAAAAGCTTTTTCATGCTCCACACAGAATCCGGCAGAAAATAACCACTGATTAAAACATAGACATTAACTGCCACAATACAGGCAGACTGAAGAAACCATGCCAGAAGATTTACTCCGCTCTGATCCACCGACTGGGAAACTGCTACCTGTCCTTTGATCAGATAATGCATGGTAACCACCATTAACATGGCTAAAATTCTTAAGATTTCAAAATTTGCCTGTCTGGTTTTCTTGCCCATAATCTAACTCTTAATCCTTCTTTTCCTTTTTAAAAATCCAAAGCTTACTTAAAACGTAATTAGAAACAATTACCACAAACTGACCTACCAGCTTGGCAATCATATTATTGATGGTTAATAAGTCTATCATCACAAATAAAATAGCATTTTCCATAATCAGTGTCATGATTCTGGCAGTTACAAAATCACAAAATTCCTTAAAAACCCTTTTTATTCCCTTTGTTTTACTTTTGAAAACAAAAATTCTGTTGGTGAGATAAGTAAAAATCACACAAATAATCCAGGATAAAATATTGGCAATCTGTTCATAAATCTGCATGATGTTTGCAAAAATATAAAACAGTACCATACTGAGTACAAAGGCTACGCCACCCCAAAACAGGTAATTCATTGCCTCCTCGTGCTTCTTCCAAAGCTTTACTATTATTCTAAAAAGTGATTTCATGATAATTCTCTTTCCTTTGTAATTTTTCCATTTTCCACACGGTATACGATATCGCATTTTTCAATAGTCTGAAGCCTGTGGGCTATAATAATCAGTGTTTTTCTTCCGTGCAGACTATTGATGGAATCCATGATGGCTGCTTCCGTATCATTATCCAAAGCAGAAGTAGCCTCATCCAGCACCAATACTTCAGGATCCTCAAATAAGGCTCTTGCAATTCCGATTCGCTGTCTCTGTCCTCCCGACAAACGGATTCCTCTTTCACCGATACCGGTATCCAGTCCCTGGGGAAGACTTCTAACAAATTCATCAAGACGGGCTTCCTTCAGCACTTCCCATACTCTGTTATCATCAATTTCATCCTCCGGTATTCCAAAGGCCACGTTTTTACGTATGGTGGAATCTATCATAAAGATGGACTGTGGAATATATCCTACATTTTTCAGCCATCTTTCATACTGCTCTCTTACCTCTGCCCCGTCAGCCAGAATACTTCCTGTTTCCAGCTCTAGCAGTCCAAGCAAAATATCTACAATGGTTGTTTTTCCCGAACCTGAGGTTCCCACAATACCTACTGCCGCCCCTATGGGAATCTCCATGGAAGCATGATTAAAAATCAGCTTTTCGGTACCCGGATATTTGTAGGTAATGTCCTTAAGACTAATATTTTTTCTTACCTCCAGCTTCTCTACTTCCTTTTTCTTCTCATAAACCGTA
>JAFYWD010000282.1 GCA_017558205.1 Lachnospiraceae bacterium
ATAAGCTTAGCAGCATTAGGTGTAGAAGCTGATCAGACGACGGGAACGTTAACCATTAAAACAGATAAACAGATGCAGGCAGAAATGGCAGCAAATCCGCCTACACTTACTAAAGAAAATTATGATAAAATTATCGCAACTCGCAATGCCTTAGCAAGCGCTTATGGAGTAGACAGCATTGAAGATCTGAATAATATGATTGTTACCAATTCTGTTGACGGGAATGTAATGCAGGCTCCGGTAACCGTGTTGCAGATTATTTTAAACCAGGGAGGAGCTCAGGGAACTTCACAGTATAACACCGCTGATCTTCTTAAAAACATTAAATTCCAGGAAGAAGCAATCAACGGATTTGTAGTTACCTATGATCCTACTACCGGTGTTTTTGATAACGTAAGCGGAAGAGATGATTTTGTAATTGCAATGTCAAATATTACGGTTGAAAGACCGGACGGTTTACAGAGTAAATTTGAAGATATCACAATAGATATGACGGCAACTACCATGTACAATAATAACGGTTCCTCTACCTTGGGAGCTACCAATGGTAACCCTCAGGGACTTGGCACCGGTAGAAGAACTGGAAAAATGATAGGTGTATCCATTCAGACGGATGGTATGATTTATGGTACCTATGACAATGGACAGACACAGCTGTTAGGACAGATTGCAGTGGCAGAGTTTGCCAATGCTTCCGGTCTTGAAAAGCAGGGAGATAACTTGTATTCAGCCACCTTAAACTCCGGTGAGTTTGATGGTACTGGTGTCAATATCACTGCTAATGGCGGTTATATGAATACCGGAGTACTGGAGATGAGTAATGTGGATCTTTCGGCAGAATTTACGGAAATGATTACTACACAAAGAGGATTCCAGGCTAACAGCCGTATTATTACAGTTTCAGATACCATGTTAGAGGAACTGGTAAACTTAAAGAGATAAAATAGCAGTATAATAAACCCTCCGGTCTAATGGGGCAGGAGTAGAAAAGTTGTTTTTGTATTTAAAAGGATTAAAAAGCACCGGTAAGGATTCCGGTCCGGTGCTTTTTATGTCTAATTTGCAAAAAGAAAGTAGACAACTATAGAAAATTTTAGTAAAATTAGTAAGAAGGTCGGAGAAATGGGTTCAACGACTATAAAAAAAGAGAAAAGAGGGTGTGACAAGTGGATATTGCATCAATTTTGGGCTTGGTCTTATGTTTCGTAGTCGTTTTATTTGGTATTATAACGGGAGCCGGAGTTGCCGGTATACAGTATTTTTATGATTTACCATCAATTCTGATTACATTTGGTGGTGCATTTTGTTGTGTACTTGCTGAAAAGACTATGGCAGATTTTTTAAATGGAGTTAAAAGTATTCGTTTGATTTTTAAAACTCCACAGTTTGATTTGCCGGAAGTAATCAGAAAAATAATTGAATTATCCAATATAGCCAGAAAAGAAGGACTTTTAGCATTGGAAGAAGCTTCCGCAGAGTTAGATGACCCCTTCTTAAGAAAAGGTGTACTGTTAATCGTGGATGGAACTGACCCGGAATTAGTAAGAGGTATTCTTGACACGGAAATGGGAAGCGTGGATGAACGTCATAAGAAGAATATTTCATTTTGGCTTGATTTGGCCGGAATGGGACCCGCGTGGGGTATGATTGGTACTCTGATTGGTCTTATTCTTATGTTACAGGATATGAATGATCCTTCCTCAATCGGACCGTCTATGGCGGTGGCGTTAATCACTACATTATATGGTTCGTTATTGGCTAACTGGATTGCTACACCGATTGCTTCTAAGCTGTCTGTGAATAACGGAATCGAGATGTCAATTAAGGAAGTTATGATAGAGGGACTCTTGTCTATTCAGGCAGGTGAAAACCCAAGAGTAATTGAAGAAAAATTAAAATCCTTCTTATCTCCTGCTGAAAAAGAAGCAATGGAGGCTGGCGGAGGTGAAGCGGATGTCTAGAAGAAAAAAAGAAGAACCGCAACAGGCTTCGCAAGCATGGATGAATACATTTGCTGACTTGATGAACCTGCTTCTTTGTTTTTTCGTATTGCTTTTTGCTATGTCAACGGTAGATGCTCAGAAGTTTGAAGCTATTGCAGCATCCTTCTCAGAAAGCTTCAGTATCTTCTCGGGTGGTGCCATCTCTTTGGGGGATGGAATGCTTTTGGGAAACGGTGTCAGCCAGTTAAATGAGCTTGATAAGTATATGAACAGCATGGGAAAAACCGCAGAGAATGAAGAGAAAACTGATGAATTGAAAGAAATGCAGGAAAAACTGGAAGAAGCCTCTTTAGCAGAATCTGAAAAGCTTGCGGAAAGAATAGAGGAAGCGTTGGAAGAAAATCAGATGGAAGATCAGATTCAGATTGATTTCAATGCTAATTATGTCCAACTTACATTAAAGGGAGCAATTCTTTTTGATTCCGGTAGCGCGAATCTTAAGGAGGATGCTATGCCGATCGTAGAAAAGGTGGCATTAATACTGGAAAGATATGCAGAGAGAACCATTGAAATTGAAGGGCATACGGATAATGTTCCGATTAATACAAGTAGATTTGAAAGCAATGATGTCCTGAGTAGTGCCAGAGCATTATCTATGTTTGATTATCTGGTAGAAAATACTACCATTTTACCTTCTAAGATTAAGCATTCGGGCAGAGGAGAGTATCTTCCTATCGCAGATAATACAACACCTGAAGGAAGAGCAAAAAACAGAAGAATAGAAATTAAAATCTATAATAGTTTAAGTGGTGAATAGGGGGAAAACAGATGAAAAGAAATATGTTGTCTATCCTGATTTTGGCATTATTAATTGTTAATATTGTTTTAACTGCAGTAATGATGTTTTCAGTGGTGGGCGCTTCAAAAAAGACAACAGCATTAATAGATGATATTGCAGCTGCTATCAATCTGGACTTAGAAAACCAGGCAGCAACAGCGGAAGGTCCGATTATTCCGGATGTACCTATTGATAAAACAGCAATTCATGCTATTTCTGAAGAAATGACAATTCCTTTGGCTAAAGGTCCTGATGGAATGGATCATTACTTTTTAGTAGCAGTTTCCCTTTCTATGAATATGGATCATAAAGATTACAAGTCTATGAGTGCCACAGTAGCAGAAAAAGAAGACTTAATCAAAGGTGAAATTATCAATGTAGTAACCAGTCATACATTAGAAGAAGTAAGGGAAGATCGTGATGGTATCAGAATGGAAATTTTATCTAGAATTCAAACTTTGTTTGATTCAGATTTTATTTTTAATGTTACTTTCACTAAAGGTTTAACACAGTAAAGTAACATAATGATACTATGACAGGAGGTGAGCCTGCTTGGGAGAAGTATTGTCTCAATCAGAGATAGACAGTTTGCTAGCTGCCTTGAGCACAGGTGAACTAAACGCAGACGAGATTACGCAAAAGGATGAGACGCAGGTCAAGAATTATGATTTTGCCCGTCCAGCAAAATTTTCAAAAGAGAACTTAAGAACATTAGAATTTATATATGAACATTACGGACGATTATTATCAACTAATTTACCGGTTTATTTAAGAAAGAATGTTCAGGTAGAAGTAGTAAGTTCGGAAACTGTAGTATTTTCTGAATTTTCAAATGCTTTACTGAATCCGGTAATTTTAGGAGTGGTTAATTTTAGTCCGCTACCTGGATCAATCATTATCGATTTGGCATCCAACCTTGGTTTTGCTGTGATTGACAGGATGTTAGGCGGACAAGGGGCACCGTTGAAGAAGGGCAGAGATTTTTCAGATATAGAATTATCCATTGTTGAGAAAATCCTGGTACTTTGTATGCAGTTAATGAAGGAACCATGGAAAAATGTGGTGGAAATAAATCCCTTCCTTGAAAGAATAGAAACAAATCCACAATTTGCCCAGATTATATCACCTACTGATATGATTGCGATTGTAACGTTGAATATCAGAGTTGGTGATGTAGAAGGGTTGATGAATGTTTGTCTTCCGTTCTTTACATTGGAAAGTGTAATAGATAAATTAAATACAAAATCCTGGTTCTCAAGTATTCAGGAGTCTTCTGAAGAGGACTATGAACAATACGTAGAAACCATGATTAAAAAAGTAGATGTTCCGTTGAAGGTTCAGTTAGGTAAAAATCAAATCACAGTAAATGACTTTGTTAATTTACAGTGTGGCGATATTATCAGATTAGATACAAAAACTGATTCTGATTTGGAGGTTTTTGTGGGAAATATAAAGAAATTTACAGCTTTACCCGGTACTAATAAAGATAAATATGCTGTTCGGGTAACATCTGTAATTAGAGAGGAGGAATAAAGGCATGGATGGAATGTTATCACAGGATGAAATCAATGCGCTGTTAAACGGCGTGCCTTCTGACTTTGAGCCGACTGTTGAAGACAGCGCTTCAGACAATAGTACAGGAGAGTACGAATTACTTACTGATACAGAAAAAGATGCTATTGGTGAAGTTGCTAATATCAGCATGGGAACATCCGCTACCACACTTTATTCACTGGTAAGTAAAAAAGTTGATATAACAACACCTATTGTTAATGTTGCAACATGGCAAAATGTATTAGATTATTATGAAAAACCATGTGTGTTTATTCATATCAAATATACCACTGGATTGGATGGACATAATATTCTGATTTTAAAAGAGCATGATGTTAAGGTTATTACCGATCTTATGATGGGTGGTGATGGAACGAATACAGATGGAGAATTGGGTGAATTACACTTAAGTGCTATTTCTGAAGCCATGAACCAGATGATGGGTTCTGCAGCTACTTCTTTATCTCAGATGTTAAATCAGACAATAGATATTAGTCCACCGGAATCTACTCTGGTAGATTTACAGGAATTTAAATTGGGTGAGGAAATTGCAGATTTTCTTGCAGGTAATTTTGTAAAAGTAGTATTTAGGATGCAGATAGGAGATTTAGTAGATAGTTCAATCTTACAGTTGTATCCATTAGATTTTGCTAAACATTTAGTATCTACCTTCCTTGAGGGAAGTGCACAAAAATCTAGTAATGCTATACCTACTAATACAGAACCGACACCTTATGCACCACCTACTGTGGAAGCAGCAGTACAACCAAGTCAACAGATGCCGCAGATGTCGGGACAGCAAATGGCGCAGATGCCAAATATGGGAATGATGGGAATGCCACAGATGATGCCGAATATGGGAATGATAGGAATGCCACAGATGATGCCGGAAGCAGGAATGATGATGCAGGCTCCGGATCCTGTTAATTATCAGCCTGCTCAATTCCAGAGCTTTATGCCAAACATGAATATGGTTGCAGGCAATGAAAATATTAATTTAATCATGGATGTACCGCTACAGGTTACCGTAGAACTGGGAAGAACCAGTAAATCCATTTCTGAGATACTGGAATTTTCACCGGGAACAATTATCGAACTTGACAAGATTGCTGGAGAACCGGTTGATGTACTGGTAAATGGTAAATTTGTTGCCAAAGGGGAAGTAGTAGTAATCGAGGAAAGCTTTGGTATTAGAGTAACTGAAATTATTAAATAGATATAGTGTAAGGAGTATATTATGGCTAAGAATATTTTAATTTGTGATGATGCAGCATTTATGAGAATGATGATAAAAGACATTCTTACAAAAAATGGCTACAATGTAATTGGAGAAGCTGAAAACGGATTGAAGGGTGTAGAAAGATATAATGAATTAAAACCTGATTTGGTTTTAATGGATATTACCATGCCTGAAATGGATGGAATAGCTGCTTTAAAAGCTATTAAGGCAGCTGATCCCGGAGCTTGTGTAATTATGTGTTCAGCAATGGGACAGCAGGCTATGGTTATTGAAGCAATTCAGTCCGGTGCAAAGGACTTTATTGTTAAGCCCTTCAAGCCCGATCGTATTCTCAAGACCGTTTCCACCATCCTCGGCAATCCCTAA
>JAFYWD010000283.1 GCA_017558205.1 Lachnospiraceae bacterium
CCTCCGGAGCTTCCGGAAAAATTCTTATAGAGGATTGTAATTTTGCCCATACCCATGATGACCCCATTAACATCCACGGAACCTTTACCAGAGTAGAGCAAAGGATTGATGATTATACCTTAAAATTAAAATATATCCATCATCAGCAGGGAGGATTTCCCCAGTATCATGTAGGTGATATGGTACAGTTTTTTACGAGAGATACCTTAGAGTCTACCGATGGAGAGAAGCAATATGAGGTAAGTGAGATTATTTCAAATCCGGGACAAAACGGCAATGATTTAAAGACTATGGTAATAAAATTCAAGCAGCCGTTGCCCTCCAATCTTACGGATACCATCGGAAATGAACCTAAATACGTGGCAGAAAACGTAACCTATGCACCATCCGTGGAAATTAGAAATTGTACCTTTAAAAATGTATCAACAAGAGGAATTTTATGTACTACCAGAAATAAGGTAGTGATTGAAAATAATATTTTTTATCCAACCTCCATGGCCTCCATTTTCTTATCCAATGATTCGAATACTTGGTATGAATCAGGCCCTATCCGTGATATGACCATTCGCGGAAATACTTTTTATGTAAAGGATATCGGTGGTAAAACAAGCTGGCGTTATGCTTCTGCTGTTTATATTCATCCGGTAACTAAAAACAGCGGACTTCCTCCGGCTACCAATCCGGTTCATAAAAATATTACTATCGAAGATAATACCTTTTATATGGACGAGGATACGGTAGTAAAGGCAGAAAGTGTAGATAACCTGATTTTTAGGAATAATAAGGTGTTAAGAATGGATCCCCAGGTAAGTCTTAGTCTGAATCCGGCACAGACTGCCATGGAAACAGGAGCAACCCTATCTCTTAATTTACAGAAAACAGGAAATACCAACAATCAGCAGATTGATAATATTTTTCATTTTACAAAATCAAAGGATGTTTCTATTTCAGGGAACACCTATGATGACGGACTGAAAAGATATCTGGTATCAGATGCAGATACGCGCACTACCTTAAAGCTGGAAGATAAAATTATTTCTATTGTAAATAATGAAAACGGAACACCCTCAGAGGCTGTGGGAGAAGTAACCTTTGTGAACTCTAATCCTGAGGCAGTGTACGTAGACAGCTATGGAAATGTGACAGCAATGTCCGCAGGAAGTGCCAAGATTTATGCTTATTACCGTTGGAATGGTACCGTTATAAAATCCAATGAGGTTACCTTAACCATTACCGGGGAAACTGTTATGCCGGAAGAATTAAATAAGGATTTTACCATTAAAAGAGAAGACAGTGGATATTATGAGTTATCAAAGAACAGCTATCAGGTGGACCTACAGGGAGGAGATATTTATCAGACCTATGACTCTAATAATTTAAAAAATCTATTGTTGTATCAGCTGAAGGGAGAAGAGAAGAATAATTTCCGTGCCCTGGTCAAGGTGGAAGGTCTTCCTGCAAGGGAAGGAAGTCAGTGGGATACCGCTTCCTTTATTCTCTACAAAGATGATGATAATTATATTACTGTAGGAAAAAAATCCCATTTTGATGGTTTCTGCTATGTGGTGGAGAAAAATGGTACTGCTACGGAAAACCACGGTAATGCAGCGTATAATAGTAGCGAAGCAGCCTGGTTTGGAATTACCAAGTTGAATAATACCGTTACCCTGTCTGCCAGAACCGAGGAAGGACAGTGGGATCAGATTGCAGAAATTACAGATCATACCTTAGGAGAGGATTATCAGCTGGGCTTTGGTGCCTGGGAGGAGAATGACCGGTCAAAGAAAATAACCTTCCGTGATTTTAAGATAGGTAGTGCAGATCAGTCCTTTGAAGATTTAGAAAATACGGCAAGCATCGATTTTCTTACGGGAATTGAAAAGAATCCGGTAGTAACCGGGCAATTTGCTTCTAATTATGCAGTAGCAGCCAAAATCGCCATAGAGGAGCTGGGCTTTGAACAAAGTGCTCCCATAGCTGATTTTTCTCATATCAAGGCAGAGGCTGCAACACCCAGAGCAACGTTGAAGGTTACCAAGGAGGCAGGCAGTAAGGAAGTTATTATTTATCAGGGAGATTACAGGACTCAGCTGCAGACGCAGGTGGAAGGTCAGGTTTATACAGTACCGGTAGAATTTGTTAATGGAATGAATACCTTCTATGTAAGGGTATATGCAGAGGACGGAATTACTTATAAGCAGCATATTGTGGCAGTAACCTATATGCCAAATTATGTTGAAAAGGATGTTAGTGACGGACTGTTAAAAGAAATTATTTTTGATGGTAAGGATATTACAAATGAATATTTTATTTCTGCAGGAGAAGGTACCAGATCTACGGTTAAGGCCTCTATTCCCATGAAAGTAACTGTAAGGGAGGGTGCTCAGGTTACCTTTGGTGTGGAAGGAAGTGAATTACCTGTTGCCGTAGGAGCTCAGATGGAAGGAAGTATTCCTATCTCTGTAGGAAGCCAAAGAGTTAAAATCGTAGTTTCTTATGAAGGACAGGAGAAGGTATACTATCTGAAGCTGGAAAAGAGCTCTTATTTGTCAGATTATGAATGGATTTCGGCTACTTATGGTTATGGTAATGGAGTAAATAGAGATGCCAATCATAATGGCAGTACCCTTCGTCTGGCGAATGAGCAGGGACAGCCGGTAGAATTTAGAAAAGGTCTTGGAACCCATGCAGCCTCTATTATTAAATATGATATTTCCGGAATAGGCTTTGAAAAATTACATGGCTACGTAGGTCTGGATTATATCCAGTATGGTGCAGCCAATGGTGATGTTCAGTTTAGAGTGTTGATTGATGGTGTTCAGCTGTTTGACAGTGGTGTCATGGGAAATACCGCGCCCATGAAGGAAATTGATATTGAAATTCCGGAAGGCGCAAGAGAATTAGAGCTGAATGTAAATACCGGAAGCAGTGGTAACAATTGGAATGACCATGCGAACTGGGCTGATATGAAATTTTACAATGGAGAAAAGCCGGGAGAAGGTTCAGGAAGCGAGCAGGGGGGAACAACACCCGGTGCATCCGATAATGACTCAGGAGATGTGTCAGATAATGACCAAAATGAGGAAACAGATATCCCTGAAAAAATATGGGTGGCAGGAGTAGAAAGCTTAAGCTACACAGGAGCTAAGGTAACTCATACAAATCTTCAGGTATATGATGGAAGAAAGAAGCTGACTGAAGGAAAGGATTACACCATTTCCTATAAGAATAATACGAACGTATATCCTTGCACTGATGAAGAATGGGAAGCTTATACTGAGATTATTGCTCAGGGAACAGATGCTATTAATGCAAATTCTATGAAAAAGGAAATCAAGGCATTTGCTTCCAAAGCACCTCAGGTAATCATCAAGATGAAAGGTGATTATAGCGGAAGTAAAACCCTTCACTTCAAGATTACTCCTCTTAATATTGAAAAATATTGCTATGCTCAGTCTCTTACAGTATTAGAAAGCAATAAAGCACAGAAGCCCAAACCGATAGTAACTCGCAACGGAAAAGCTTTAGTTGCTAATAAGGATTATATCTTTGCAATTACCAAATATCCGGAAGGTGTAACCGAAGCAAAAACAAAAGGAACTTATGAAGTAACTATTACAGGTAAAGGCAATTACAGCGGTGAGACTAAAGTGGATTTTGTAATTGCAGATAAGAGCCTCTCTCTTTCTAAAGCTAAAATTGGTAAGATTGATAAAATTACCTGGACAACTGATATCGGAACAAATGGAGCAAAACCTGAGCCTACCGTAACCTTAGGCGGCAAGACCTTAACAAAGAATATTGACTTTATCTATGAGTATGGTAAAGACGAAAATGGTAATGAGAAAAATATTAATAAGCAGGCAGGTACTGCCTATGTTACCATTAAAGCCATAGGAGACAAATATTTCGGAAGCAAGACCGTAAGCTTTAAGATTGAAGGTACTCCTATCAGCAAAGCAACCTACTCAGTTCCTGAATTCTACTATACAGGACAGGAAATCAGAGCCTTAGAAGAAGGAGTTACTATTACTGCTCCAGGTAGCAATGAGCCGTTAGTACGGGGAAATCACTTTACTGCAAGCTATTCAAAAAATAAAAATCAAGGTATCGGAATTATCACCGTAACAGGTAATCCCGAATACGGATATACCGGAACCAAGAAGGTTACTTTTAAGATTAAGCCTGCCAGTCTGGAGGGTGGCTATACTGTAAGTATGAATGGTCTTAAGCAGGATGCAGCCGGAAAATTTGAAGTACCTTATACAGCTGGTGGAGCAACTCCTGTAGTAACAGTAAAAGCTGCTGACGGAAAAGAATTAATTATAGGTACTGACTATACGGTAACATATAAAAATAATAAAGCAGTTACAACTAAAGATACCAAGTCATTGCCTACAGTTGAAATCAAGGGAAAAGGCAATTATACCGGTACCTTATCAGATTCCTTTACTATTATTAAAAAGGTAGTAAGTGATGAGGATGAAAAACAAACAATAACAATCAAGGTAACGGATAAGGTAGAAAAAGCAGGTAAAAACGGATGGAAACAGACCTTTAAGGTAATAGATGAAAATGGCAAAGTTATCAACAAAAATGAATATGATGTCGTTTATACCTTAGCGAGCAATGGCACGGTATTAAATGATGCTTATAAAGAACCGGTTAAGACAGGAGAAAAGGTATGTGTTACTGTTACCTTCAAAGCTAGCAGTAAAAACTATGAAGGCAGAGTATCCGAAACCTATAATATTCTTGCAAAGGGCTATGATATCAGCAAAGCTACCATTAAGATTGTTCCTCAGGAATATACAGGAAGTCCTGTTTTAATCGATGACAACAGCCAGCTACAGACGGCTACCTTAAAAGTAGATAAAAATAAAACTCTTACCCTGCGCCTGAATCCGGAGGAAGGTGATAATCCTGATACTACAGGATATATCGAAGTCATCGACTACCAGAAAAACCTGAACAAGGGTACCGCCAAAGTAACCTTGAAAGGTACAGGAAACCTTGGTGGAGAAAAGACCGTTACCTTCAAAATTACCCAGAGAAGTATTGTAAAATACTGGATGACAGAAAAAATGGATATTCTTTCCGGATTGGTAAATCTGTTACAGGGATTTGGCTGGTAGTTAAGAAGTAATGGTAATAGGAATGCAGAGAAAATAAGTTTATAATGTAATAAGAAAAGCTATTGTATTTTCGTAAAGTGAATACAATAGCTTTTTTAATAAATAACCAAAGCAAAAATTACCCCCATTACGGGGGCAACGAAAGAAGAGATCAGGTGTTATAATTATCAAGAACTGAAGAAAATTGAATCTATTGTACTTAATATAATAAGGATACCCAGAGAAATACTAATATTTAAGATAAGGATTCCCAAATATCGAAGGAAACGGTTTTTATGTCGGCATAAAGGCAGTATGGAC